>CACXGM010000121.1 GCA_902767075.1 uncultured Lachnospiraceae bacterium | reverse complement strand
TTCTTTATATGCTTCCAGCACTCTGTCTCTGATAGCTACGGTGTACTGCAGCGCCGTGGATGCTTTCTCAAGAGCAATGGTCAGGTCATGTGTTGAATCACTTTCTCCCAACGCAAACAAGATCTCCTGATTTTCTGCATCGGAGAGATAACTGTTTGTGCGATCGATATTACTGATCGCGGTATTGAGAGCTGCCTCAAACATGGTTCCGTCTGCGGAATCCCCTGTTTTAAGGCCCAGCCCTTTAACATTTGTAAGCTTGGTCACATCATTTGTTGCGCCGGTCATAGCGCGAACCATAGCTGCGTTCATATTTCCTGTTCCTCTTCCTTAAAGCTTACTGTCCGAGTTCCAAGCCTCTCTGGGCTATTGATTTGCTGGCATTAAACGCGGTAGCGTTGGCCTCATAGGATCGGCTGGCATCGATGAGGTTTGTCATCTCGGTAATGATATTTACGTTGGGATAGGTCACATATCCGTTTTCATCCGCATCAGGGTTCGACGGGTCGTAAACCATGTTCATCTCCGTCTTGTTGTCCTCAAATACCTTTGCAACCTTTACACCTTTTCCGGCATAGTTCTTTGAGACAGAGCCCAGAACATGGCTGAAGGTATCACTGTTTCTGATACCCTTTTCCTCAAAGACCACCACTTTTCTCTTGTAAGGATTGCCGTCCTCGGTCCTGGTGGTATTGGCATTTGCCACATTCTCCGCAATGATATCCATACGATATCTCTGGGCTGTAAGGCCGGATGCACTTGTATCAAAAGATGTAAACATACTCATAATTCATTCCTCCGGTTCACTGCTTCGTCGCAGTAAGATCATCATTTCTTCATCGCTGTCTGAAGATTCTGAAACTCCTGGCTGATACTCTTGATAAGGCCCTGATACTTTAACTGGTTCTGAGCCAGGTATACATTTTCGTTCTCTATATCAACATTATTTCCGTCCAGCCTGTATGAGAAATTTGATGCGTCAATATAGGTTCCCACCTTGAGGTGTGAAAGATTTGCTTTATAAACCTTTGTATCCATATCCACAAGGGAGTTACTTCCAAGTTCCCTGGCAAGAACGGACTCAAAATCAACATCCTGACGCTTGTAATGTGGGGTGTCCACATTGGCTATATTGTTTGCTATGGCTTCGTTTCTTAGCCATGATGCATCGGCAGCCTTTTCAAGCACATTTATGTATCCGAATGCCTTGGTATTGATCATAGTGTTAATCCTCGCAAAATACAACATCTAGTTGTTCAAAATATTTATACCACAAATTAAACAAAAACACAAACATATATTGTTTTTATATAGAGACAAAAAAGGTTTCCTTAAAATGCACCAAAAATCCATTCGTGCAGGTTAGGGAAACCTTTAAATCCGTTTATGTTATTCAGTTTATGAATTCATCGTCTTTCTAAGTTGGTCGATCTCGTCAAATACCACATCATTCAGCACCTTGATATATGTGCCCTTCATACCGGAGGATCTGGATTCTATGACTCCGGCGCTCTCGAACTTCCTCAGGGCGTTAACGATGACCGATCTGGTTATACCTACTTTATCGGCTATTTTGCTGGCTACCAACACCCCTTCGGTGCCGCCGAGTTCATCAAATATATGAACTATAGCCTCAACCTCCGAATAGGACAGTGTGCTGATGGCACTCTTTACAACGGATATTTTTCTGGACTCCTCGGCGCTCTCCTCGTTGACGGATCTGAGCATCTCCAGTCCCACCACGGTGGTTCCGTACTCACAGAGTATGATGTCATCTATATCATACTGTCTGCTGTTCTTGTAGATAAAGAGTGTACCCAGTCTCTCTCCCGCTATCTCTATAGGAGTGATAATAGCCTGAAACTTTGAGGTATCCAGCTTTTCAAACCCGAGAGTACGAAGATTGACGTTTTCCTTTGTCGAAAGGATCCCAAGAAATCTCTCATTCAGCATATTATCGATAAACTCGCCGATCTTGTTGGAAACAAGCTCATCAATGATCTCTATGCCGTCATATAAACCGACTCCCAGTACCTTTCCTTTGCGGCTGATGACAAGTATATTAGATTCAAGGATTTCCTTCATAACATCGCAAATGTCGTTAAATACAACCTTGCTCGTATTGTTGTTGTGAAGGAGCTTGCCTATTTTTCTTGTTTTATCCAAAAGTGATACACTGCTCATTCCTACCTCCCGATCGCGCCTTTTCCTGCGGCGCAGCATCTGTAAGTCATCACTTAACAATCAGCATCTTCCTACATAGAACTGATAACAGTGTATCATAAAGATAAATAATATTCAATTAATTTTCTGATAATTTATTAAAATTGTGTAAATTTATTATCAAATCTGTACGAAATACCCAAATTTCATACGTTTAAAATTATTCGTTTTCCTTCTTCTGAGCATATCCGCAGTCTTTGTTGGTGCAAAGATATCTGTTGCCCTTTGCCACCATATAGCTTCCGCACTTAGGACATTTCTCGTTTACAGGCTTATCCCAGGATACGAAATCACACTCGGGATAGCCGATACATCCATAGTATCTGCGGCCTTTTTTGGACATTCTCATCACGATATCCTTGCCGCACTTGGGACACTCCACTCCGATCTTTTCAAAGAAAGGCTTTGTGAAGCGGCATTCCGGAAATCCGGGGCATGCCAGGAATTTGCCGTGAGGACCGTACTTGATGACCATGCGTCTTCCGCATTCATCACAGATCTCATCCGAAAGTTCATCCTCGATCTTTATCTTTTCCAGTTCCTTTTCGGCATTGTTTACAGCCTCGTCAAGGTCGGGATAGAAGTTCTGGACTATGGTCTTCCACTTAACTTCACCGTTTTCCACACCGTCCAACAGGGTCTCCAGATTAGCGGTAAAATTCACATCCACGATGGTGGGGAAAGCCTCTATCATAATATCGTTTACAGCATTTCCAAGCTCAGTTGCGAAGAGATTCTTTCCCTCCTTTGCAACATATCTTCTGGAGATAATGGTTGAAATGGTGGGTGCGTAGGTGCTGGGACGCCCTATTCCCTTCTCCTCAAGAGTTCTTACCAGAGAAGCCTCGGTAAAGTGTGCGGGAGGCTGTGTAAAATGCTGCTTATCCTCAAGCTTATTAAGCTTAAGCTTGCTGTTTTTGCCGATGGCACTGGTAAGCGCATTTTCCTCTTCCTTGTCCTCATCGGTGGAATAAACGCTCATGAAGCCCTCGAAAATGCATCTGCTTGCCGCCAGAGTGAAAATATGATCTCCGGCAGAGATCTTGACATTTGTGGTCTCATACTTTGCAGGTGCCATACGGCTTGCAAGGAAACGCTTCCAGATAAGGGTATAAAGTCTCAAAAGGTCTCTTGAAAGCTGATCCTTAAGTTCGGAAGGAGCACGATTGATATCCGTGGGTCTTATAGCCTCGTGCGCATCCTGGATCTTCTTTCCCGAAGATGCTGCGGGCTGCTTGCTTCCCTGATATTTATCGGAATAATGCTCCGCAATAAACTCTCTTGCCATTCTCTCAGCTTCCTCGGAAACTCTTGTGGAATCGGTACGAAGGTAAGAAATGAGACCTACCGTTCCCTCTCCCTTTAATTCAACTCCTTCATAGAGCTGCTGTGCCAGACGCATGGTCTTTGAAGTGGAGAAATTAAGTACCTTGCTGGCCTCCTGCTGGAGAGTGGACGTGGTGAAGGGAAGGGGGGCTTTGCGGCTCCTCTCACCATTGGTTATATCCTTTACTTTAAAATCTGCTTTCTTGAGTTCATCGATGATCTTCTTAACCTGCTTTTCATCTTTGAGCTCAACCTTGCCCTCATTTGTTCCGTAATACTTTGCAATGATGGGCTTCTTTTCGCCGTCTACATTAATGGATGCGTCAAGAGTCCAGTACTCCTCCGGAATAAACTCATCGATCTCCTTTTCCCTGTCGCAGATAATGCGAAGAGCTATTGACTGAACACGTCCTGCGGAGAGTCCGCGCTTAACCTTTGCCCAGAGCACGGGAGAGATCCTGTATCCCACCATACGGTCAAGGATACGTCTGGTCTGCTGCGCGTCAACAAGATCCATATCGATCTCCCTGGGGTTCTTAATGGATTCCTTAACTGCATTCTTTGTTATTTCATTAAATGTGATACGATAGGTGGGTTTGTTTTCAAGCTTTAAGATATGATAAAGATGCCATGAAATAGCCTCTCCCTCACGGTCAGGGTCGGTTGCGAGATAGATTTTGTCAGCCTTCTTAACCTTTTTTCTAAGGTCTGCCACAAGGTCGCCCTTGCCACGGATAGTGATATACTTGGGCTCATAATCATTATCCACGTCGATTCCGAGTGAACTCTTGGGAAGGTCGCGAACATGTCCCTGGCTTGCTGCCACTTCATAGTTACTGCCGAGAAATTTTTTAATTGTCTTCACCTTAGCCGGTGACTCCACGATCACTAAATTCTTTGACATTTTCCTATATCTCCTTGCAAGCAAAGTGCTTTGGTTATTACCCTCTTTTTATTTCCGGCTTGCGTCGCAAAATGCTTTGTTCATTGTACTCTTTTTTATTTCCGGCTTGCGTCGCAAACCGACAAGAATTCGCAATCCGCAAATGCCTTCGGCCTATCGCTCCTTGCTCATTCTTGAGCAGTTCACTAATGAACAAAGCATTCTTTGCAAGCAAAATGCTTTGTTCATTGTGAACTTTGAAATAAAAAATCTTGAGTGTAAACTCAAGACTGTTTAGGGTTGGGCTATTAAATTATTATTGAGCAGCTGGTAGGGGAATCGAACCCCTGATTCCGCCGTGAGAGGGCGGCGTCTTAACCCCTTGACCAACCAGCCACAAGGCGCTTTGTTTCACGCGACTTGCTTATATTACTATAAACCCAAAAATAATGCAAGTACTTTTTTTAAAAATTTTTCAAATAATAAAAAACTACATAAAATCAAAGAGAGAAATCTGGTTACTCTCCGGCAATCCCGTAAGGATCCCCAGCCTTACAAGATCATCCGTGATGGTTCCGGAGGCATGTGAGCGCTCCCTGAAGTCATCCTTTGACAGGAAGGGACCATTCTTTGCGGCTTCCACTATTGAGTCTGCCACAGTCTCGCCCAGGCCTTCTATACTGGTAAGTGACGGCATGACTCTTCCGTCTTCCGTCACCTGGAACAGTCTGGCCTTAACCTTAAATATATCTATAGGTACAAACTCATATCCTCTGGCGTACATTTCCTCCACAACTCGAAGATCGGAAAACTGCCCTTCCTCCTTAGGTGAGAATTTTTTAACGCCCTCAACCTTGTTATCTATATCCGTCTTTCTCTTTCTGAACTCCGCAAGAGTTCTCTGGATCTTTGCCTTTCCCATGCACATGAGCTCATAGGAAAATGCCTTTGCACGGATACTGAAATATGCGGAATAATATGCCTGCGGTCTGTGTATCTTGCAATATGCGATCCTCCAGGCCATCATAACGTAAGCTGCTGCGTGGGCTTTGGGGAACATGTACTCGATCTTCTGGCAGGACTCGATATACCAGTCAGGAACATTATGAGCCTTCATATCTTCCTTCCACTCGGGCCACTTGTCGGTTTTACCCTTTGCCACCTGGCCTTTGCGGACTGCTTCCATTATCTTAAAGGATTTCTCTGATTCGATCCCCATATGAATGAGATATGTCATGATATCATCTCTGGTACAGATGGCGGTGGAAATGGTAGCCTTTCCTTCTCTGATCAGATCCTGGGCATTTCCCAGCCAAACGGCGGTACCGTGTGACAGACCGGATATTCTGACCAGATCCGAGAACGCCTGTGGCTTTGTCTCCAAAAGCATGCCCATAGCAAAGTCGGTACCGAATTCGGGTATGCCAAGTGCACCCAGCGGAGTACCTCCAAGGTCCGCAGGGGTGATACCAAGCGCATCCGTATTCTGGAAAAGGCTCATGACATCTTTTCCGTCAAGTGGAATATCCTTTACAGGATCCAGGCCGGTGAGATCCTGAAGCATTCTGATCATGGTAGGATCATCGTGTCCCAGAATATCCAGCTTTAACAGGTTATGGTCGATGCTGTGATAATCGAAATGTGTAGTAATAGTAGGAATAGGTTTGTTTGCGGGATGCTGAACCGGCGTAAAGGAACAAATATCCTCTCCCACAGGAAGCACCACAATACCGCCCGGGTGCTGACCCGTGCTTGTCCTGACACCCATACATCCCTGAACCAGACGATTTATCTCCGATTCTCTCTTTCTGGTGCCACGCTCCTCAAAATATTTTTTAACATAACCGTAGGCAGTCTTGTCCGCCAGGCCGGAAATGGTTCCTGCGCGGAATGTCTGTCCGGATCCAAATATTACTTCTGTATATTTGTGCGCTTTTGCCTGATACTCTCCGGAGAAATTCAGGTCGATATCGGGCTCCTTGTCTCCCTTGAATCCGAGGAAGGTTTCAAAAGGAATATCGAATCCGTCTTTATTAAGAGGATGTCCGCAGACAGGGCATGTTTTATCGGGCATGTCAATGCCTGCTTTGCCCGCGTATGCCTTTACTTCATCGCTGTCAAAATCAACATAGTGACACTCGGGACACACATAATGGGGGCTTAAAGGGTTGACCTCCGTGATACCGGACATTGTGGCAACAAATGAGCTTCCTACCGATCCTCTGGATCCTACGAGATACCCGTCCTCCACTGATTTCCATACCAGTTTCTGCGCAATGATATACATAACGGCGAAACCATTGGTTATGATGGAATTAAGTTCTCTTTTGAGTCTTTCCTCTACTATTTCAGGCAGATTGGGACCGTACAGTTCATGTGCTCTGTTGTAGCAGATCTCCGTCAATGTCTTGTCCGAATCAGGGATCACGGGGGGACATTTATCGGGTCTGACAGGAGCAATGGTCTCACACATATCTGCGATCATATTTGTATTTGTGACCACCACTTCCTTTGCCTTTTCAGGACCGAGATACTGGAATTCTTCCAGCATTTCCTCCGTGGTATGAAGAAAAAGCGGGGGCTGTCTGTCCGCGTCATCGAAGCCCTTTCCCGCCATTATGATACGGCGGTATACTTCATCCGCGGGATCTAAGAAATGCACATCACAGGTAGCTACGACAGGTTTGTGGAACATTTCTCCAAGTTCCACGACCCGTCTGTTTATATTTCGGATATCATCAAGTGACTTGATGTTTTTAAATCTCTTTTCATGAAGCACTTCGCCGTTGTCCAGCTTGTGCTTGTCCACGGCATCAACCATATAAGCATTATTGCCCACAGGCTGTATCTCCAGATAGTCATAGAAATCAACGATCCTGGTGATCTGCTGCTCGGTTTTTCCCTCGACTAAAGCGCGGTAAAGCTCACCCGCTTCGCAGGCACTTCCAACGATGAGACCATCACGATAATGCTGCACTCTGCTCTTTGGAACAATGGGGAATCTGCCGCTGAAATAATCAAGGTGGGACTCGCTGATCAGGTGATACAGGTGCACTCTTCCAAGGTCATTTTTAGCCAGGATGATACAGTGATGGGAGCGCATTTTCGAAATGGCTTCTTTGCTGTTTCCTGCCTTATCGTTTATCTGTGAAAGTTTGGTATAGCCTTCAGAAATAAGCTGGTTCATCAGCTTTAAGAAAATAAGTGCGGTACATTCCGCATCATCCACTGCGCGGTGATGATGATCAAGCGTGACATTAAGGAGTTTTGCCACAGCATCCAGGGTATACTTCGCATGCCCCGGGAGCTGAACTCTCGAAAGCAGCAGTGTATCCATATATGTAAAGCTTGTGGGGTATCCCAGTCTCTCGCAATTTGCCTTGATATAGTTCACGTCAAATTCCGCATTGTGAGCTACCAAGACACACCCTTCGCAGAATTCCAGAAATCTTGGCAGTATGAGATCGATGGTCTCCTTTGTGGATACATCACCATCGGTTATTGATGTAAGCTTTTCAATCTCATAAGGAATGGGTCTTTCGGGGTTTACAAACTCAGAGAATCTGTCCACGATCTTACCCTGTGAGATCTTCACCGCACCTATTTCTATAATGCGATCGTTAACAGGTGAAAAGCCCGTAGTCTCTATATCAAAGACGACAAAATCACTGTCTAAGTCTCTGCCGTCATCATCCATGACAACCTTCAAAAGATCATCGACAAGATAGCACTCTACACCATATAAAACCTTGAAAAAGTCCTGTCTGTCGGGATTCTTATCACCCGCTTCAGCTCGCTTTCCCTTCTCTGCTTTCCACAGATCATCCCAGGCATGTCCCGCATCGGTAAAGCCCTGAACCACGCCGTGGTCCGTGATGGCGATGGCACGGTGTCCCCATTTATAGGCACGCTTGACAATATCCTTTGGTTCGGATACCGCATCCATATCGCTCATTTTGGTATGACAATGAAGCTCTACTCTTTTGTGCAGAGCCAGGTCTTCTCTTTGTTTTATAAAGCTTCCGATCTTAGTGATGCTAGATACGGGATAAAGGCATATATCATTGTCGAATTTATCATGCTCCGCTATCGCTTTTATCTTAAAGAAAGCACCGGGTTTAATCTCTTTTCTAAGCTCCGGAAGTTTTTCATTTGCAATAAAGAATTTGGCGGAAATAGTATCCGTAAAGTCCGTAACATCAAATTTGAAAATGGTCTTTTCATTTCTGATGGGAGTCTCGTTAACAGCGGTTACCTGACCTCTGATAACCAGTTCTCCCAGATCTCCTATGATGTCCTCGATCTTTGTGATCTCCGCTCCTTCCTCGATATCACGGCCATAGATAACATTGGGATCCTCAGACTTTTTAAACTCAGTGCCAAAGCTTCTTCTGCCGCCCTGGTAGAAGCCTTTTTTCTGCTGACTGTCTCCGGAAGAAGCATCCTTTTTCCGGAATTTCTCCAAGGTCTTTTTGGTGTCGCCATTCTTTGCTTCACCATTTCCGGAGCCGCCCTGAGCTGTGCCGGAGCGTCCTCCTGTTTCGGCCTTTTTATCCTGCTTAACATCCCCTGTTTTTTCTCTGCCTTCGCCGGATTTTGAAGCACCTTCACCAGTCTTTTCCTTTGTCACATTTCCAAGGTAAACCGTGCTCTTTTCTTCATCAAATCCCATGCGCTTTTCGATCTCTTTTACGCGCAGTGCCACCTTGAATTCGTTTTCTTTTTCATAATCGTTTTCGGGCGCTTCGTAGTAATCAAAGTTTAATATAACGCCCCTGCAGAACCGCTCTGTGATAACCTTTTCGAGATATCCTTCAAGTTCTCTCTCCCTGTCTCTGTACAGGAACAGATCAGGAAGAGATACATTTAACCCGGAGTCTCCGTTAATGCTGATCCTGGCGTGATGAAATGCATTGTAGAGAGTGAGTGATCTGGATTTCAGTTCAAACTCCATGCTCTCTTTATATGCATCAAAAATCGCCTTCAGATCATAACTGTCCGAAAGCTCGAATTTCTCGTATATATAGACGTTTATATCCTCAGCGCCGGGCGCGATACCTCCACCGAGTATCTGATTCTCGATCTCAGTCTGAACATCAAAAACGATGCTCTTTGGGATAATATGATTCGAGGTCAGATATATGCGCAGAACGTGCCTGTTTTTTGTAGATGAGATTCTGGATACGATCGTATCCGAAAAGTAATCCCTCGCCTTATCCTGCAATGATAGCGTGGGAAAAACTTCAAAAAATGATTTGCTTTCCATCATTACGTACCTTGATAAAAAGAATTATTTCCAGTTGTCCAATTCGTATTTAAGAGCGGATAAAAGTTCGCTCTCCGGCACCTTTTTGATGATCTCTCCTTTTTTGATAAGAAGACCTTCACCGATGCCTCCTGCTATTCCAAGATCCGCTTCCTTCGCTTCACCCGGGCCGTTTACCACACATCCCATGACAGCCACCTTAATATCCAACGGATAGTCGGACACAAGCGCTTCCACCTTTCCTGCCAGGCCTATGAGATCTATCTGCGTGCGCCCGCAGGTGGGACAGGACACCACTTCTATTCCGCCCTTACGAAGACCCAACGTGCGAAGAATAAGTTTCGCAGCCTTTATCTCTTCTGTCGGATCTCCGGTTAAAGATACACGAATGGTATCTCCTATTCCCTGATTTAAGATAAGTCCGAGGCCTATGGAGGACTTGATGCTACCGCTCATGACAGTGCCTGCCTCTGTGATCCCTACATGGAGGGGATAGGGTGTCTTATCCGCGATCAATTCATGCGCCTTGACGCACATAAGTACATCAGAAGATTTGATACTGATAACCAGGTTATCGTACCCGAGATCCTCCAAAAGATGCACCTTGTCAAGAGCGCTCTCTACAATGCCTTCCGCGGTGACGCCGCCGTTTTTCTCTAAAATATGTTTTTCCAAAGATCCGGAATTCACTCCGACTCTTATAGGTATATTACGCTCTTTTGCGGCCGATAAAACGGACTTGATCCTGTCTTCCGAGCCAATATTACCGGGATTGATCCTGATCTTGTCTGCACCATTTTCAATGGCTGCTATTGCCATACGATAATCAAAGTGAATGTCTGCAACAAGCGGAATATGTATCTGTTTTTTGATCTCCTTTATTGCCTGCGCCGCCTCAATAGTCGGCACGGTGCAGCGGATGATCTCACACCCTGCCTTTTCCAGCGCAAGGATCTGAGCAACTGTGGAGTTTACATCCTCTGTCTTTGTATTTGTCATGGACTGTATAGCGATGGGCTCACCTCCGCCGATAAGCCTGCCGCCTATATTTATCTTCTTCGTCTTTTCTCTGTATGAAGTCATGATTTTTCCTCAGAATTAGTGTAAATATTAATTTCTTCACCGAGTACTATAATACCATATGACCCATACAAAAATCCCACCAAATATATATCATTATTTTTTTATATATTTTGTAACAAGAATTACTTGACAGAAAAATTAAGGGGATTTCCAAAAATATAAAAACTCCGCTTCCGCGGAGTTTTTATAAAAAAAGGAGAGAGATTTATGAGAACCCGCTTTCGCGGGTGGTGTAGGTATTGGGGTTTTCCCTTAACCGTTGAACATATATTATCATCAAATTATG
>CACXGM010000120.1 GCA_902767075.1 uncultured Lachnospiraceae bacterium | reverse complement strand
CATGATGCCGAAGCGGAGATGAGACGCAGTCAGATCGGTACCGGAGACCGCTCGGAAAAGATCAGAACCTACAATTTCCCTCAGGGAAGAGTGACCGATCACAGGATCGGACTCACCGTTTATAAGCTTGATAAGGTTATTAACGGTGATATTGCGGAGATACTTGATGCCTGTATCGCGGCCGACCAAGCTGCAAAGCTTGCAAAAATGAATGACCAGTAAAGATTTTTTGGTAACTTTTTGTGAAATATGCACTTACATTTTAAAGGATTTTTTGCTATAATAATCTTTACAGTTATGTAAACGTCTTATGAAATGGAAGTGCTTTATGTTCAGTGTTGGAGAATATGTTGCTTGCGGGAATAAAGGAGTCTGCAAGATAGATCAAATTACTACCCTTGATATCTCGGGAGTCGACAAAAACGAGAAATATTATATTTTGAAACCGGTATACAGTGCCGCAAGTACTGTGTATGTTCCCGTTGCGCTTGCCGACGAATCCATCCGCTCTATTCTCACGACAGATGAGGCAAAGGCCTTTGTAAAGAGCATCCCCGGAATTGAATGCCTTGACATTCCAAACGAAAAAATGGTAGAGGCAGAATATAAGGGATGTGTCAGAAGCAATGACATGAAAAAGATGGTGAGTCTGGTCAAGACCATCTACGAGAGGCGCAAAAAGCGCATTGAAGCCGGACGCAAGGAGACAGCGGTGGATGCTAAATACTATCGCATCGCTTCGGATTTTCTCTTTGGCGAGTTGGCAATATCCCTGGATGTCCCCAAAAACGAGGTGGAGGATATCATCACCAAAAGCGGCTGGGATAAAAAGTGATCATAGCCTATATGATCGGGATCAATAAAGTAATCGATGACAGGAGACTGTAAATTGCAGTCTCTTGTCTTTTTTTCTGCCTGTTGTTATAATTTAAGGTATCGTGCCGTGCTGTTTTTGATCATTTGAGGAGAGAGAATATGTCTTTAAATCTAAAGGATCTTCTGAAGTTTTCCAATATTGTCATACAATGCCACGACAACCCCGATGCGGATGCCCTTGCAAGCGGCTTTGCCCTTAAGTGGTATCTTAATAAGCATGGAAAGGATGCTCGCTTTGTCTATGGCGGAAAATTTGCGGTGACAAAGAGTAACCTTGTGCTTATGATCGAGAAGCTGGATATACCTGCGGAGTATGTTACCGAGCTTGAAAAGCCTGAGCTTTTGGTGACGGTGGACTGCCAGTACGGTGAGAGCAATGTCACCCGGTTCGAGGCGGATAATATTGCGGTCATAGATCATCATCAGGTATCCGGAGAACTGCCTGAAATGTCTGAGGTGCGCAGCAATTACGGATCCTGTTCCACTGTTCTTTATGAACTCATGAAAAACGAGGGAATGGATCCAAACGAGAATACAAGTATCGCTACAGCGCTGTATTACGGTCTTATGACGGACACCAACGGGTTTGCGGAGATTTCACACCCTGCGGACAAGGATCTGCGTGATCTGGCAGAATACAACAATGCGGACATCGTACTTTTCAAGAATTCAAACCTTTCAAAGGAAGAGCTGGCCATAGCCGGCGAAGCACTGAAAAACGCCAGATATAACGAAGAATACGATTACTCCATAGTGGAGGCAAAGCCCTGCGATCCCAATATTCTGGGAATCATCAGCGATATGCTTTTGGAGGTTGATTCCGTAAAGACCTGCCTCGTATACAGCATTTTACCCTTCGGAGTGAAGATATCCGTCAGAAGCTGTGTCAAGGAAGTAAAGGCCAGCGAACTTGCGGGATATATTGCCAAGGGTCTCGGGGGAGGCGGAGGCCATCTGGTAAAGGCGGGAGGCTTCCTTAAAAAGGATCTTATAGAACAGCAGGGAACCGAGTATATCGATTCCGAACTGGAAAAGCTCCTTGGCGGAAGGATGGAAAACTACTTTAAGGAGTCGCAGATCATCTATGCCGGAGTCAGGGATGAAGATGTTTCGGGACTGAAGCTCTATACCAAAAAAGAAGTCAAGGTGGGCTATGTGGATGTGTCAAACTTTGCAAAGCCCGGTACCAAGCTTCTCATCCGTACCCTGGAGGGCGATGTTGACACCGTGGTGGATGAGAATGTTTATATCATTCTGGGTGTTGAGGGAGAGATCTACCCCTGCAAAAAGGACAAGTTTGAAAGGTCCTACAGGACAGTGGATGAGCCCTATGTGTTTCCCGGCGAATATCCCCCTTCGGTCATCGACTCCGTCAGCGGACAGAGATTTGAACTGCTTCCCAATGCAAAGAGCTGCATAGCGGCCGGCGGCGGCGGAATATATGCAAGACAGCTTACAAACCGCGTAAAGGTATTTACCACCTGGGATCCGGACAAGTATTATCTCGGAGTTCCCGGAGATTATATGGCGGTGCGGGTTGACGACCTGACGGATATCTATATCATCGCCGGAAGGATATTTGATAAGACCTATATGGAGGCCGAAGAAAATGAAGTATGATGCGTTTATCAGTTATCGGCATGCGCCGCTTGATATGGAGATCGCAAAGAAACTCCATAAAGGGCTGGAGACTTTCCAGATCCCGCTT
>CACXGM010000119.1 GCA_902767075.1 uncultured Lachnospiraceae bacterium | reverse complement strand
ATCAAGGTAACCTTTTGTCTCTGCAATTAATGTATATTTCCTCGCCAGCTGGCTTACGTCCTCCCTCACCCTCATGAGTCCTATGCATTCAAAAAAGCATATGAGAATGCTCAGCATAGCAAGCAAAAAAACTGCCAAAGACATCAGGTCGCCAATATTTCCCCCACTCTTTTTCAGCCAAAAAGATTTTCCTTTTCCCGTCAAAGCCCTATCACCATACTTATTCATAAGATCATTCCCGGTATGAACACACCGCCCGCTGCACCGGTCAGGATTTCCTGAGCCTTTGTGGACATGGATGCCGTGATGTTCTTGATAAGCTCCGCAAGTGCATCCTTCATCACCACACAGAGCACCAAGGCAATGATACACAAACCAATGGTTACCAGTATCCCGTCTATTCCCTTTTCTTTATTCAGGAATACTTTTTTTACTTTGTTGATAAAATCTGACATATACCCTCCTTGAAATCATTGATCTGTTTTTAAACAGATCCCCCTTTGATCATCCTATACTGACTGCCTGAGCCAGCATATAATTAACACATGCATAGAGCGCCACAGCCAGCACGCAGGCCAGCATTCCCAATTGATAAAAGGTCAGGCTTCTGTCCAGCCTACCCTTCTTTTTTTCCAGGACCGCTTTTTGCATATCCTTCATCTGATCCCCGATATCTTTCAGTAGTTCCCCCGCTCTTCCGGACTCCATGGACTGCAGTATCGTGATGCAAAAGGAATCAATATACCTGTTGTCAAACATGAGCTGAAACCTTTCCAGCGCAGAGAACATATCCGACTTTAAGATAATATCGCTTCCAAGATTCATAAAAGCACTGCGAAGCCTCTCATTCCCGATGCATGTATACATCTCAGAGAGCGCATCCGACACGTGGACTCCCGCCCTTATCTGAACGGCCAATCCGTGGTATACCGACTGAAGGTCGGGCAGCATCTTTTCGTTATCCGATCTGTTCAGGATCGGCAACAGAACCCACGGAAGTGCCGCAAGCAACACTCCGGCGAATCCGGCCACTAAAACAGACAGCCTGATACCCACCACAAATCCGATTGAAAACAAAAACAGTGAGATCAGCATCAGCTTTACGGGTGTGATCTTTTTTCCGTAATGAAAAGAAGCTCCGTTCCTGTCGCAAAAGCTCTTTAGATTAAGCAGAAGCCCTTTGCTTTTGGTCCTTTCTTCTACCATCCCCATAAAGACCTTTACCCCGCCCAGAACCTTTTGGGGCGGATGTCTGGCTCCCATCACCGTCACAGCCGCTGCAAAAAGTGAAGCAGCCACAAACGGCATCAGACTTATCAAAACCTTCTCCATCTTTTCCCTCCTCTACTTATTCATTGATAAAACCTGTGAAATAAAAAGTATCATGATAAAAGAAACAGCACCCACAGCAATATGTCCCACAAAGGTGTTCAGGATAATGGCACCGATCCCTCCTCCGATAAGCATATTTACCACCAACAGGACTATCACACTCATGATGATAAGAAGTCCCATATTTATGGCTGCCTCCCTGAGCATTCCCTTTCTGTCCCGGTTCTGGCTTAAGTACTCCCTCATTCCCCTTCTGGAATCCGCAACCAGCTCCTCAAAATCGGCACTGTATCTTGCCGTTATCTCCAGGTTTCTCACCAGCTGTTTAAACTGCGGATGTTCGATCTTATCTGCCATGGATAAAAGAGCCATCCTCATATCCCCCGTTACTTTGCTTTCAGCTTCGCATTCCTCCAGCACTCCCCTTAAGGGCTCCTTCAGGTATTTGCCGATCTGTGAAAAGATCGAGATAAGTTCTCCGCTTGTTAAGCTGTAATTCCCAAGGAAGTCAAGAAACTTCGGCAGTTCCTCATCAACAATTCTCAGATTCTTTGCTTTCAGATAACCGATGGTTATCACTTCCGCCGTATAAAAAACTATCACCGATATGATCCCGGCCCTGATCCCGGCGAGGACAGTCAATATCCAGAACAGAGCCGCAGGGATCACCAGATTTAGGACCAGAAATCTTCCCGGAGAAGCCTTTGTAAATCTCCTCTTCAGTCCGCTGTATTCCAATTGTCTGTCAAGCCTTATCCAAAAGGAGCTGCTTTTTTCAAATTCACTTAAGTTTTTCCTGTATAGTATCCTGCCCTGCCTGTCCTGTTCATCAAGGGAAACCTTTGCCTTTAAAAGCGCCTTTTTCAGTCCCGATATGAATTCGATCCGATGAAGAAGCATCAGTGAACCCGCAAACAGGAGGAGGATTATCAAAAGATATTCAAAGCACCTTATCATATTCAAGTTCCCTCCTCTCCTCATTCCAGCCCCTGCAGTAATAGATACCGCTGACCTTGTAATCCTTCATGAACACCACGGTTTTAAAACAGTCCATCATCCTCATCAATTCATTTCTTCCGTACCTGCTCTCGTACATTGCGTAGTCCACCAGCTTATCCGTAGCTCTCTCGGCGCTTGTTGAATGGATCGTGGCGCTGCAGATCTGTCCCGTACATGCCGCATTCAAAAGGTATAATGCTTCCGCTCCCTTGACCTCTCCGATAATGAAATAATCCACATCCATGGTAAGACCTGCAATACTGATGTTTTTCAGATCATAATTTGCCTGACTCTCACTGTTTCCCGGAAGCGAATGCATGAACATGGTATCCGGATGAAAGCGAGTCGTCAGCTCATCCGCCTGCTGGGCCACCAATATGGCCACATCATTTGGAAGAGTCTCCTTCAGTGCATTTAAGATGGTGGTCTTTCCCGAGGAGTTACCCCCGCAGATAAGCATGGAGCCCGTGCGGAACCGCTCTATCAAAAGCTCCGCCGTCTCCCTGTTCATCATTCCCTCCTCCACCAGTTCGCTCATCAAAGGAAATCTCTTCGGTACCTTTCTGATACACAGATATGGAGAATTCTGCGAATTAACCAATGGCATGGACACCGTAAATCTGAGTATAAAATCAGGACTGCTCTCCGCGTCCGTAAATCTCTGGATGGCATTAAGATTGGAGATATTCGCCTGGTTTTTCATGGCCACATAGTCCACGAACTGCCTGTACTCCTTCTCGTCTCCGAAGGCTACGGAACAGTTCATTCTCCGCCCTTTTCTCTTTACCCTCACCAAATCGTGTCTGATCACTCTGATGTCTGATATTTCCGGATCGTCTATCAATACAGAAAGCCTTGAGTATCCGAATACATACTCCTCAAACCTTGACAGGAGCTTTTCCTGCTGTTTCACAGGTATATGCATTCTGCTCCTGATGTGATCCTTTACTTCCTGCATAAATTCTTCGCGGGTTATGCTCCCTTTTCTGAGAGCTAAAAGACGTGGCTGTTTTTGATTAATATAATCTCCTACCAGTTCCTTCAGACCCTCTTCAATTTCCGATTCTTTTTTTATGATCAATGCATCCATGCTTATCCTCCCCTTAGTTTTTTTGGATGGTGATTGCCAATTTACTCCCGGAAAATTCAATAGTCAATATTATTTTTTGAATTAGTTTTTTTTCGTGATCCCTGCACAAAAAAAGGCCCCCGGCATATTGACGAATGCCTTGGAGCCCTTGGTATTACCGGGTTTGTTCAATCAGTAAATTGCACAAATGCCGGTTTATGACACCCATGACTTGTGAAAAATGACTATCTTTCCGTAGATAACTGGAGGATTTTTACACCATATGATAGAATAATCAAAACCTATACCAAACAGGAGACATTTTTAGATGGAAAACTGGTATTCCGATAACGGAGATGGCACATTTACCAATCCTATACTTTATGCAGACTATTCAGACCCCGATGCGATCCGCGTAGGAGGAGACTTTTATCTGACAGCAAGCAGCTTTTGCAATACGCCGGGGCTGCCGGTTTTGCACTCAAAGGATCTGGTCAATTGGAAGGTGATAAGTTATGCCCTTCCAAACATACCTTACGAAAGATATAAAAAGCCCATGCACGGATGCGGAGTCTGGGCTCCGTCCATCAGATATTATAATGGTGAATTTGTCATCTTTTTCCCCATGCCGGATGAAGGAATATTTGTGACAAAGACTAAGGATCCAAAAGGAAAATGGTCAGAGCCTGTCGCGATATTCGAAGGAAAAGGCTGGATCGATCCCTGCCCTTTTATAGATGATGACGGAAAAGCCTACATGGTGAATGCTTATGCAAAAAGCCGCATAGGCTTTAAAAGTGTGCTTTCCATAGCAGAGCTTTCCTCCGATCTCACCAAAATGACCGGTGAGCCCGTAAAAGTCTTTGACGGAAATCTGAACGACCAGCATACAATAGAAGGTCCGAAGCTCTATAAACGAAATGGATGGTATTATATTTTTGCTCCCGCAGGAGGCGTTAAGCAGGGATGGCAGACAGTTTTAAGGTCTAAGAATATTTATGGTCCCTACGAATACCGCGTTGTGATGGAGCAAAAGGATTCTGATGTCAACGGGCCTCACCAGGGTGCCTGGGTAGATACCCCCGATGGAAAAGATTACTTTTTGCATTTTCAGGACGTATATGCCGCAGGGCGGATCGTTCATTTACAAAAAATGAGATGGGTGGATGACTGGCCCGTGATCGGAGAAGCAGATGAAGGTGAAATCTGCGGAAAACCTGTTTTAAAAATGGATAAGCCTGTAAAAACAGATGGAAGCGATATTTTTGCGCCGGATGCATCGGATGATTTTGAAAAGGACGCAATAGGCCTTCAATGGCAATGGAATGCCAATCATGATCCAAACTGGGCCTTCCCTTCCGCAAAGGAATCCTGCATCTATTTAAGATCGGTTTCCGCCGAGGAAAGCATTTCCGATCAGCCCAATCTTTTCCTCCAAAAATGGCCCGCCCCCGAGTTTACAGTCAGAGCGTGTATATCCTTTGACGGCCTAAAAGATGGCGATGAAGCCGGGATCGTAAATATGGGTGTTTCCTATGGTGCAGTGGGCGTTCTTTTTGAAAATGGACGCTACGAACTTCGCCGGATCAAAGGTGAGCAAAAGTTCGACCATGAGGCAGCCTTCGCTTCCGATGAAATAGAAATTATAGAAAAAGATTTATTTAAAACGAATGAGGCAAAAACAGTTTATTTTGAGTATTCGGTAAAACGCGTTCCTTCGGATGAAACCAATAGGGACGGGAAGTATGAGTTCCCCATACCAAAGGAGACAGTTACTATGTCCTACAGTCTTGACGGTGAAAAATATAAACCGGCTCTTACGCTGGACGCAAAAGCCGGAAGATGGGTCGGTGTTAAGTGCGGCATGTATATCCGCAATATGAATGGCACGGAAGGCGGAAACCTCCGCTGCGATTATTTCAGATTTGAATAGTATTTTCTTTCGGAAATCAGACCTTTTCAAATTTCTCCCACAGTTCCCTCAGCTGCTGTGCGCCAAGGTTATCTGCAGAGCCCTGAACCATCTGTGGTGAGCCGCCACCCTTTGCATTGCATATCTTCTGCAAAGCGCTTAAAGCAATCCTTGCGTCACCGTCTTTGATACCGACGATAAACCTGTAACCGTCCTTATCATTTCCGAAAAAGATACCGCAATACCCCGGATGCCGGTCCGTCAGTTCATTCACGCTTTTGCGCATTGCAAGAGCGTCCATATCATCTTCGATCAGCAAAACATTTTTTTGATCTGCCGGGATCATGGACCTTTTTATCTCAGAGAGCTTGCGATCAGCCTCCATAAGCCGCCCTTTCAGATTATAGATTTCATCCTTCAGGTCGTCTATACGTCCTCCTATTTCCTCAAAGGGGAGGGAAAAATCATTGGAAAGCTTTGTCATCAGATCATGCTCTTCACTGAACAGCCTAAGAGCTCTGCCTCCGCAGATTATCTGCACGCGTGTACCCTGCTTATATCTCTGAAAGCTTTGTACCTTCAGTATTCCGATCTCTCCCGTTCGATGAACATGGGGTGCACAGCAGGCGCAGACATCATAGCCCGGTATGGTGACCAGCCTTACCCTGCCTTCTATCTCCTTCTTGGATCTGAAATCTGTTTTTGCAAGTTCCTCCTTGGTCGGGAAACTCACATCGATCTCTACATTTTCATATATTGCACGATTGACTATGGATTCCACATTTCGGATCTGCTCTTCATCCAGACTACCGCTAAAATCCATAGTCACGGTATTATCACTTAAATGAAATCCGACATTTTCATATCCATAAAGCCTGTGAACCGTGCCGGAAAAAATATGCTCTGCGCTGTGCTGCTGCATATTATCAAAACGATGATCCCAATCAATACATCCGCACACTTCCGTACCGACAGCGATAGCGGATGGCACTCTGTGGTATATAATCTCATCTTCTATTTGAACATCTGTCACCGGAATGGGTCCATCATCCATTTGCTCCTTAGACGCATATATTACATTTTTATCAAAGTTCTCAAAAGAAGCGTCTTTTGGTTGAACCCGGACTACACCTCTGTCAGGAGTCTGTCCTCCCGCTTCCGGAAAAAAGAGTGTCCTGTCCAGCGTGATCAGAAAGCTGTCACCCTCCGGTTCACAGCTTTCCACCCTCGCGGCGAACTCCCTTGCGTAAGCATCCTCATCATATAGTTTTTCTGTAGTTTTTTTCTCCATCTGGTAGCCTTTGATCTCACTTATTTATTCCGGTAATTTCACGCTGAGTCTGGTCTTCTGACTGATCCAGTAGCAGTTCTCTATCTTTGCTGTGACCAGCTGATGCTTGCCGTTATGGCCCTTTTCAACCATAACATCCACAGCGCTGTCCAGAACATCCGGCTTTTCAGCCACAATGCCTTTGCTGCGGATATAGAACCTGTCGCCCCCGGCCTCCACGA
The DNA here is from genome assembly GCA_902767075.1 of uncultured Lachnospiraceae bacterium. Classification (GTDB taxonomy): domain Bacteria; phylum Bacillota; class Clostridia; order Lachnospirales; family Lachnospiraceae; genus AC2028. The sequence goes on along the minus strand of CACXGM010000119.1, from coordinate 1,536 downwards.
AGCCTTCCACATAGCACTTTACACCCGGTTTCATCTCTTTATTAAGTATAGCCATTCTCTTCCCCGATCCGTGCCATCAGATGAGTGCTTAAAACTTCAGGCACTTTATTCTTATAATGTTGTTTTAAAAAAAGGCGGGAAATCACTTCCCGCCTTTGATAGGTTTAACAATAGAATTACTTCTCAGCGATAGCCTTCTTAAGAGCCTCGGTAAGCTGAGGAACGATCTTGTTGAGATCGCCGACGATACCATAGTCAGCTACGTCGAAGATAGGAGCATCCTCATCCTTGTTGATGGCAACGATGATGTCGGACTCTTCCATACCTGCTACATGCTGGATTGCTCCGGAGATACCGATTGCAAAATATACATGAGGACGAACGGTCTTACCGGTCTGTCCAACCTGCAGATCCTTAGGCTTCCAGCCTGAATCTACAACTGCACGAGAGCAGGATACCTCTCCGCCGAGAACCTTTGCCAGATCCTCAAGGATCTTGAAGTTCTCAGGGCTTCCAACTCCACGTCCGCCGGATACAAGGATCTTGGCATCCTGGATGTCAGCAACTGTAGATACAGCCTTAACGATCTCAAGGATCTTGGTGTAGCAGTCGTTCTCTTCAAATCCGGGATTGTACTCTACAACCTCAGCCTTTGCTCCCTTGTTGGGAGTGATCTTCTGCATAACGCCGGGACGAACTGTAGCCATCTGAGGACGGAAGTCAGGGCAAGCGATAGTAGCGATTGTGTTACCACCGAATGCAGGACGAGTCATAAGAAGCTGCTTATGCTTCTGCTCCTGACCTTCAACAACGTTAAGCGGGAAATCACCTATATCAAGCTGTGTACAGTCAGCTGTAAGACCTGTGTGAACACGTGATGATACACGAGGGCCAAGGTCACGGCCGATTGCTGTAGCACCAACCAGAAGGATTTCCGGCTTATACTCCTTGATTACAGATGCAAGTGCGTGTGTGTAAGGCTCTGTACGATAATCCTTAAGTTCAGGATCATCAACTACGATTACACGATCTGCACCATACTCTGCAAGAGTATCTACAAGATTGCCTACCTTGTCGCCAAGAAGGACTGCAGTTACTTTTTTCTCATCAAGATCCTTTGCAAGATCTTTTGCTTTGCCCAGAAGCTCCAATGCGATACCAGAAAGCTCATTGTCTACCTGCTGAGCAAATATAAATACACCCTTATATTCTTCTAAAGACATGTTTTGTTCTCCTTTATACTATAAATCAAATTTGCTCTAAGAACGCAGTTCCGAAAAACTTTGTTTTCCTCTATGCGGCTGACGCCACATATCAATGCAGATAATCCTTAAAATATTATTACGTCTTATCAGCATTTCTGCGTTTCTTACAGGATATCAGATGATATGCTTCTCTTCGAGCTTTCCAAACAGATAATCAACAGCCTCATCAGCAGAATCAGCTACGATCTTCTCACCTGCACCCTTCTTAACCTTATCAGAAGCCTTTGCTATCTGAGTAGGTGAACCCTTAAGTCCAAGGTTAGAATCCTCT
>CACXGM010000118.1 GCA_902767075.1 uncultured Lachnospiraceae bacterium | reverse complement strand
GTTCGCGAAAGCATGCGGGACTCTGACACCATCCTCTTTTTCAAGGATCATACACGGTAATCTGAGCAAGCCGCTCACCGCAGAGGTGATACAGTCCATCGTCAAAAACGCGGATCCCAGGGCTAAGCTTTCCTATAAGGATATGATGTATGCCAATGGGATGGTTCCGGAAAACGAGGACGGGGAATCTGATGCAGGCAGGGAAAGACGGATCGAATCCGCCGGAAGAAAAGAAGCAGAGACAAAGGTCAGGAATCTCATAGTCGGAAGGCTGTTTGAAAAAGGCAATATGCTGCTTGCCATGGATAAATCCGGTATGGGAGAGTTGGATATCGCCGAAGGCGCCGCCGGTCTGAAGCAGGTAAAGAAAAGTCCCAGAAAGTTTGGAATACCGGGTAGATTTACCTTGCGGATCCAGGGAGTGGAACCCTTCTATTATAATTATGAGATAATCATTCCGGGGCCGGAATGGAGTAAAACCGGATATACCTTGTGGTTTAGCGATTATGCGGAGTTTTTCCTGCGGGATATGTGGGAGCCGGAAACGCTTGAAGATATAATGCAGAACTTTGTATTCACCGAGAAAATCTATTTTGATCATTTTTTGGAGTTTTTAAAGGGTGTGAAGGTAAACAGCTATATGGCTGCGATACTGGTGGATACGGAAAGAGGAAGCATTGAAGAATATAAACAGATTCCGAGAGTAGACGGGAAAAAGATAAAGAGCATCTACTAGAACTTTTGCAAAGACAAAACAAAATAGTACGAAAACCGAAGTGCAGATTTGTGTATTTTTCACAAACTTGCACTTTTTTTAATTTTTCCTGAAAAAACTGTTTACTAATTATTTTCAAAATGATATTATGCGCTCGTAACATAAACACACAATAAAGTTTTGTAAACGCAAAAGCGGTAAACAAATATGCCGCGGAAAAGGAGAAGATTATGGATAATAATGTTTTTGAAGGAATTGATGAAGTTTTTGAGGGGATTAAGGAACGTCTGGAGCTTCTCCCCGAGCTTCACAGGGACGTTATCGAAATGTCCTTCGGTCTTGACGGCGGAAGCCCCATGAACATCAAGGATATTGCCTGGCAGCTGGGTGAAGAGTATATCCATCTTACTCCCGAGGTCGTGAAATTAATACAGGAAGAAGGCCTTCGTATGCTCAGGTTTTCCGAAAAGAAGGATGAGTGGCAGCCCGGCACCGAAGCAAAGGATTATGATCCGTCCGGTTTCGCATATCTTACCTGGAAGCAGATTGATCATATTTGCATGAGTGCAGACAAGATAGCCGAGACAAAAGAATATTTGAGAAAGCACTTTGCAGGTTCTGATTATGTGACAATTCCCACGCTTCATGAGCTGTACGAGTACGAGAGAGAGTCCTTTGGTTTTTATGACGATGAATCCGAAAAACCGGGTGCAGAAGAATGTAAATCTCTTCAGAACGATATGTATAACGTGGTAAATCTTCTCGAGGGTATGGGTAAGACCCTTCTTCCGGACAGGAAGATCCATGGAAACAGTGCAGCACCGCTTATTTTTGATTACAGCTATCTTGATATGGAAACAGCGGAAAGAATCGTTCTTTTCAACACCCGCTTCACAGAAGTCCCTTCGCCGGTTCGTACCATCAAGGGCATGTTTGACGAAACGGATTATAACGGCGTGCTTGTCTTTCCCGGCTGGTATGAGCCTACAGAGGAAGATGAAGCCGACTATGAATTCAGGTGCATAATGAACTGGGATGAAAAGGATCTTGATGGACTCCTTCAGGATTTCAGCGATTTTTATCTTAAACTTCTTGAGCTTGGAGAGGTGACAGGTATAGACTTTGATCCCAACAAACTGGATAAGGAACTCGGCAGTCTTTACGAGACTCTTTTTCTGTACGAGCAGTGCGGAAATACATATTTTGAAGGTGATTCCCCTGCTATAGATATGATCATCAGAAGAGCGATCAGGTTTATAAAGCTCGTTAAGGTAGGTGCGCCTCTGGTCGTGCAGTGGGGCGAGGCTTCATATATCGCACAGGCTTACGCGATCTATAAATGCGGTGACGGTAAGTCACTTGAGAAAATTCCCAAACAGGCGGTTTAAAACCGCCCTTTGGGGCAGGAGGCTATTTATGAAAAAGGTGGATAATGTAAAACTTGTTAAGGAAATCTGCAACAAAAGACTTAAGGAAAAATATAAGGTATTTATCCCGATAGAGGCAAAACAAAGGCTTTCGAAGGAGATGAAGTATCTTAAAAAATATGGGATGATCTCAGATTTTCTGAATCTTTCGCACATAGCGGAGTACAGCAGGCTCCTCGGTGCCCCTTGTATGGAAAGGGGTATCAGTGGGGTATCACTTGCCGCATATCTTATGGGGTTTTCTGAGGTCAATCCCCTGAAGCCTCATTATTACTGCCCGCAGTGTGGGTATAACGAAGTCGTCCGCGACGGTGAGGTTCCTTCCGGCTTTGATCTGATAAGTGTGTATCAGTCAAAGAGAGAGTGCCCCTTTTGCCATACGAAGATGACCGGGGACGGACACAACATCTCCTTTGATTATATGGATATGGAAGGAATGCGGGATCACAGGTATTTTATTGATGTATCGAATGATATCATCGACGGACTTGCAAAATACATGCAGAACCTCCGGGCCGATAAAAACATGAAAACCGTTTTTAAAGTGAATGCAACTCCGATGATGACCATGATCCACAGGCTGAGTGTGGCCACCGGAGAATACCCTTCTGACAGATGCCATGACGGATTTGATTTTTTCAGTTTTTTTATCGATGGCGAATACAGGACTTTACCCTGTGTAAAGCCGCTTACGGCGGAAATAGTAGAAAACGGATGCCCCGCAAGCTTTTCCGCGGTGATGGATATGTACAGAAAAGTCTACGCCATGTTTTATCCCGGGGCAGACACCACATATCCTGAGGATTATCTGAAAAAAGCCGTTACGGAGGAGATAATCCAGGTGTTCAGACTGATATGGTATAAACGCGAGGTTCCGGAAGTGTTCAACAGGATTTCCGAAGAGATATCCTAGTATTTCTTTGATGAACTCACCGGAGTAAGAAAGTGATGATCTGCCTGATGTATTAAGGAGCAAAGAACGCCAGAGCGATGGCACCGGGACCGATATGGGTACCGATGGTGCATCCTACGGTGCTGGTGGGGATCACTCCTCCGGCACTCGTGAATTCTTCATATATTGACTTACTGTCTTCAAGATACTTATCGAGTACAGCTCTGGAGTGCCCGGTATATGCCAGGGAGAGCGGCTTCGAGAAATTGATGCCGTTCTCTTTTTTTACCAGTTCAATCAGTTTATTGTTGCCGTTTTTGGATCCTCTGGCCATTCCCAGGAATACGACCTCGCCTTCCTGAACCGCTATAACGGGCTTGATGTTAAGAAGTGTTCCTGCTGCGGCAACGGTAGCAGAGATACGGCCGCCCTTTTTCAGATACTCAAGAGTATCCAGCAGAGCAATGAGATGTATATAATGCTTTTCTTCTTCCAGAGTCTTTATGATCTCTTCGATGGTTTTTCCTTTTTCAATAAGATCCAGAGCCATCATTATCAGGATGCGCTGACCGATGGTTACATTCAGGGAATCGAGGACATATACACCTGTGCCAATTTCATCTGCCGCAATATTCGCGCTCTGAAAGGAGCCGGAGAGCTTGCTTGAGAGAGTGATACACAGAACGGTGTCACCGTTTTCTGTTGCTTTTCTGAAGTATTCCTCGTATTCGTAGGGTGAGATCTGGCTGGTCTTTGGGAAGACATCGGTCTCGATGAGTTTGTCATAGAAACCGTGATGATCCAGATCTACACCGTCTTTATAGCTTTCGTCTCCAAAGGAAACATTTAAGGGTATTACTGTAATGCCCAGCTTTTCAGCCTCTGTCTGAGTGATGTCGCTTGCCGAATCCGTGATGATCTTAATTGCCATGATGTGCCTTTCTTTTCCCATGATCGAGGGAAACCAATTCTGCGTAAATTTTTCCAAAGCGTGTGATTTAGCGCAAATTGCGGAAACCACAAGGCACAGTATATCTCTTTGCACATGACTTAACAAACCACATTAGGTGGCCAGTGTGACCAAATAATGTGGTTTGGATGTTGGAGAATTATTATTTAAATACGGCGACAATTAAAGAGATCTTCCCTTTGCGGGTCAGAGCCGGTTCTGAGATTATCTTGAATTTGCCGTAGCCCCGGGCGTTTATGACATCGCCTGTGGCTGCGGATTTTGAATTGTTTTCGCAGAGTCTTCCGTTTACGAATACCTTGCCCTCGCGGAAGAGGTCCAGAGATTCACTTCTGGACAGCTTGCAGACCTTGGAAATAATGGAATCTATCCGCTCGGAGGAAACCTGTATCGTGAGAGACTCGGGCTCATCTACGGGAAAATCCGCTATATCGCTTACAACACGGCATCTGACATTGGTGTGCTTTACTTTGGTGAGATTCTCGCATATGAAATCGGCGATAGAATCAAGGCAGAAAAGGAAGGCTTCTTTTTCGCCGGCCTTGATATCCCCAAGCACATCCCGTTCTATTCCCAGATTCATCAAGGCCCCCAGGAAATCACGGTGGCTTAAGTTATCCGCGAATTTCTCCATAAGTGGAGTGATGTGAATGCACAGGATGGGAGGCTCCTGATCATATCCCAGATCCTGAGGATTTCCAAATCGTATGAGGCATCTTTCAGCCTCTTCATATCCGCCGTAAAGCCTTGGGGAAGCATAATGAAGCTCCTTTTCCAGAAGGTAGTATTCGCTTAGCTCACCCAATGACAGAAATGAGCTGAAGGTGAAAACGTTCTGCGTATATGAGCGGTCCGCCAGGTCCCGAAGCCTGTTTTGTATTATCTTTGAGTCGTTTGAATTATTCATAATATCTCTGTATAATTTCCCTATAAATTTCCCACGTTTGTTGATTTAAAGGCTGATTAATAATATTATACATTTAAATAACTGTTAAGGAAATGAGATTGCAGGCTGACTGAGGTTTAAATTATGATAGAAATACTTTTGACCGAATACAAAAAGCACAAGAAACTCATAATCTCGTACATGATCATTTGCATGGTCCTGTCTTTTTTTGCCGGATCGATGATCCCCAAGGCGGCAGAGCACAGGGTCTATGCTACCGAATTTGCAGGCTCTGATACCTTGCTGGAACTAAATGAAGCGGTTCTCGGGGACCGGTTAAATGCCCTTGCAGGAGATTATTCCGGCAGTGTATCCATCTCCGCTGAGCCCTTCACCGCCCTTTTGTTTCTCAGCATTGTTTCCAATGTGAACAAGCTTGCGGACAATCCTTTGAACATGCCCCCGCTTCCTCTGGATAAACCATGGATCCTGGCGATCATCGCGGTTTTCTTTGTGGCCAGCAAGTTTATGAAATCCAACAGCACCACCAGCGTTTTCGGTGTTTGCACTCTGGGCTATCTGGAGAAATTCCTGGGAACATTATGTATCCTGGTCATTGGAATAGTCAGTGTTGTGACTGTTTCGGTACAGGGAGGCAGCGCGGTTGCCGAGGAGGCTGTAAATGCATCATCATCTGCATCGTCCGGTGGCGGAAATATTGTGATAGGAGCGCTTTCTGCTCTGTTTTCCGCTTTTATGGGTCTCATGTCCCTGATCGTCAATTTCATTGTTCGCACAGTATTCAAGGGCTTTGAGGCGCTTCAGGTTATTTTCGGAACGATTCCCTTTGTAGCCTTTTTATGCGAAGCGGGTAAAGCAGGCCTGGTACTTTTCCTCTGTGCCATAAATGTCTGGTTCCCCGTTGCCGGATATGTGCTAAACATCATTGTGTTCGCTGCATGTTGTGCTCTTTTCAGGGTGTGCTATTATGCGTCAAAGTATTTCGAGAATATTTATTTTCTGCCGTTTATACGTAAGATCTTCAATCTGCGGGACAGTATCACACTCATTCCGAAGCGTATTCCACGTAGGCTACGTAAGGCGCTTGAGAGAGATAACATCAATCCCGATTTTGTGATCCCGGCCTTTGTAAAAAGAAGACACAGAAATTCCATCCTGAGAGTGAGACCTTTAAGAAGACTGTGGCTTGTTCATTCTGCAGAGGGGACAAAGCTTTTCTTTAACAGATATAACCGTGAGAAAAACTATTTTCTGAAATTTGACCAGTCATCGGAAGCAGAGATGTTTCTAAACAAGGGATTTACCCTGTATGAGATATTCAGATATATCCCTACCGAGAAGAATATGAAAAAGAAAAGGCCGGTGAAGGACTTTTCACTTGTGTTCTCCAAAGACTATACAGCTTATATAGATGAGATCATCGGACTCACCGGATACACCGACGTCGTGCTCCAGAAACGGACCGCAAAAGAGGAAAGGCGGGCGGCAAAGCTTGCTGCAAGGCAGGCGCGACTGGAAGCCAAATTAGAAAAAAAGAATAAACAATTGCTAAACAATTAAAAAAGTACTTGCTTTTTTTACAGGGTAATCAATATAATACAATCAATCTACAGCAAACCTCGATTGAACACACACATCAGCGCGCAGCGCATAAACGGAGGTTTTAATATGTTAGATCTAATCATTATAGGAAGCGGACCTGCAGGTTTGTCCGCAGCTATCTATGGCATTCGTGCCAATTTAGATGTCCTTGTTATAGAAAAGGACTACGAGGGTACAGGTCAGATCGCCCTCAGCAGCAAGGTTGACAACTATCTCGGACTTCCCGGACTGGACGGATACAGCATGGGAGAGAAGTTCAGAGAGCACGCTGTAAGCTTTGGCGTAAACTTCCTTGAGGCTACTGTCACAGAGATTTCCCAAGATGAAAAAGACAATCACTGGATCGTTAAGACTGCAAGCGGTGAGGTAAAGGAGTCAAAGGCTCTTATCTATGCTACCGGTGCCGTTCACAGACATCTTGGCGTACCCGGGGAGAAGACATTTGATGCAAAGGGCGTATCTTATTGCGCTACCTGCGACGGCGCTTTCTACAGAGGGAAGACCACCGCGGTTGTAGGCGGAGGTGACACCGCATTGGATGATGCTCTTTATCTGTCGGGACTTTGCGAGAAGGTTTATCTCATACACAGAAGAGATGCTTTCCGCGCAGCAGAGATCACTGTAAACAGAGTAAAGGAAAAAGAGAACATCGAGCTGGTTCTGAATTCACAGGTTGAAGAGATTCTGGGTGATGAGCGTGTTAACGCAGTCAGACTGGTGGGAGGAAGAACACTCGACATCAACGGTATCTTCATCGCAGCAGGTTCCGTTCCCGTTACCGGAGTGCTGGACGGCGTTGTGGAGCTGAATCCCGCAGGCTATATCGTGGCGGATGAGACCGGTGTTACAAATAAGCCGGGATTCTTTGCGGCAGGAGATGTTCGCACAAAGGAATTAAGGCAGGTTGTTACCGCAGTTTCAGACGGTGCAAACGCAGCCACAAGCGCAGCTCATTACATTGAAAAAACATTTGGCTAAATAAGGTATTATGAAAACATTCCGGTGAAATGTCCGGAAGAATAGATATTTGAAAACAGCAGAAGCAAATAGGATAAGAAAGGAATAAAAACATGGCAGAAGTAATTTTGAATAAAGATAATTTTGAAGAAGAGGTCCTTAAGTCGGACAAGCCCGTTATCGTAGATTTCTGGGCAGAGTGGTGCGGTCCCTGCAAGAAGCTCGGCCCCATCATCGCGCAGATCGCTGAGGAGAAGGCAGATTCCGTTAAGGTATGCAAGCTGAACGTTGATGCGGAGATGGCTATCGCTACAAAGTACAACATCCAGAGCATCCCCACCGTTATTCTCTTTAAGAACGGAATGGCAGAGAGCACTTCTGTAGGCCTTAAGTCAAAGGATGAGCTTATCAGCTACTTCGGTATCTAAGCTTTTTCGATACTCCGTGATCAGGACGAAAGAATAGATATAGATTAAATTCAAAGCAATCGCGTTTATGTGCGGTTGCTTTTTTGTTGTGTCAGGAAAGGTTCTGCCCCTGCGATCCGTGACAGCCGATCACTGCTTTATAGCCTGGGGCTATAGCAAACAATGGATTTGCGGTATTAGACGATAATGAAAGGTCGTGTTATTCTTCATTTAACAATTTGAAAGGCGAAAACCAATGATACACGACAGAAAAACATCCGGAGGATTACCGCTGTGTTGAACCGGACATATGATTTTGGAAACTACAGCAAAGAACAACAAAAGGAGAAATCAATATGTCAAAGGAAATCAATTACACTATCTGCCCCGTAGGAAATGCATTATACATTGCAGCAAACACTTCAATCTTAAAGGATGAGCTCGAAAAGATCGATTACAATCCGGTAAAGCTTCAGACACTGGATATCTCACACTGGACCGAGCACTTCACATATGAGAATGACAGACTCTTCAGAGAGGGAGGCAACACTCCTCCGATCTGGTCAAAGTCATACGGAAGAAAGCCTCTTCTCATCGGACTTAACCTGATTCCCAGTGAGCAGGCCATCCTCACCAGAAAGGATTCGGACATCAACACCGTAGCGGATCTCAAGGGAAAGAGACTTGGAATTCCCGACAGAGTGAATGTTACCATCGACCATCAGAAGTCCTCAACACTTGAGGGATATGAAAATGCACTTAAGATTGCTGGTCTTTCAAAGGATGATGTCGAGTGGGTCTACATCAAGGACGAGACCCCCGATTATCCCGGCGGACAGAGATGGCATTTCAAGAAGGGACTTGATATCGAGGCACTTGATGAGGGAAAGGT
>CACXGM010000117.1 GCA_902767075.1 uncultured Lachnospiraceae bacterium | reverse complement strand
GCAGCGGACACCGGATCTCCCACTGCCTTTTCAACGGGAACGCTCTCTCCCGTCAGAGCGGATTCGTTTACAGCGCTGGCACCTTCTTTTACATATCCGTCCACCGGGATGCTGTCTCCAGGCCGCACCACGAAGAGGTCACCCACCTTTACAGTCTCAATGGGTACAGTCACCTCCGCGCCGTCCTTCATTATCACCGCAGTCTTTGGCGAGAGCTTCATCAGGCTCTTTAAAGCATCCGTTGTCTTTCCCTTTGACCTGGCCTCCAAAAGCTTACCGACTGTGATCAAGGTGAGTATCATGGCCGCAGCCTCAAAATAGAACTGGTCCATATAGTACATGACTTTTTCAAGGTTGCCTTCTACCACCGCCCCGCTCATGGCAAAGAGTGCAAACACGCTGTAACCAAAGGATGCCGTGGACCCAAGTGCAACAAGGGTGTCCATATTCGGCGATCCGTGGATCAATCCCTTAAATCCGCTGATAAAGAATTTCTGGTTTATAACAAGCACGATGGCGGACAGAAGCATCTGATAAAGCCCCATGGCCACGTGGTTTCCCTCCATAAAACCGGGCAAAGGCCAGTCCAAGAGCATATGTCCCATTGACACATACATCAGCGGGATCAACACCACCACCGAAGCAATGAGCCTCTTTATCATCCTTGGAGTCTCTCTGTCCTTTAGAGAGTCATCGTAATCTGAGTTTCCTGCGCCTATAGCGCCCCCTGCGCTTCCGGCTCCCACACCGCCGCTTCTGCCGGATCCGCCTTTCTTGCTTGCACCGTATCCGGCGGCCTCGACCGCAGCTATTATCTTTTCCGGAGAAGCCGTGCCGGTGACACCCATTGAATTGGTCAGCAGGTTTACCGCGCAGCTCTCCACACCCTCCACGGCGTTAACCGCTTTTTCCACTCTGGCCTGACATGCGGCGCAGCTCATTCCTGTTACATTATACTGTTCCATACCGATACCTGTTTAATAAATCAAGGGATCCTGCCTTAGGATTGCCGGCTGCCCGATCATCTACAGGATCCTTTCCATTCCTACCTTGTATGGCACCAGCCCCAGGCTCTCGTAGAACTTTTCAGCACCGGGATTACAACTCCATACGTTTAGAGTTACATTATAACATCCTTTTTCTTTTGCAAATGATGAAATATTCTCATATAGAGTTTTCCCAACGTGCCGTCTGCGGGCGTTTTCATCCACGCAGATGTCGTCTATATAGAGCGTTAAATGATCCACTAGAAGCTGAGTATTCTCCGGCCTCTGAAAAATGCAGAACCCGTGGCCCAGCACCTTTTCCTCTTCGTCCACACAAACAAATACCGGGGCAGACTCGTTTTTTAATATTTCACGAAGTTCTTCCTCGGTATATTTAGTGGCCTTTTTAAACAGGTCAGGCCGCCCCTCATAGTGGACCAGATTGACCTGTTTTAGCAATCCCATTATCGCCGGTATATCTTTTTCTTCCGCAAAACGTACTGTCAGTGCCATATTTTCGCCTTTCCTCTGTGCTCATTATTTATGTTTACAAGGCGGTTTTAAGCCTCTGTTTTTCCTCGTACATATCCTTGTCCGCACGGTCAAATACCTCAGAGACAAAGCTGTCCGTCTGGGGCTCGTAATCTGCGATACCCACTGCGAGAACGGGTCTTATACTGTTTTTCTGATTGTCTCTGGCAATGCTTTTAAGTTTATCCACCAAAGAATACCTTATGGGATAATCATTTCCGCGGACAAACACAGCAAATTCATCTCCGCCCACTCTGAATACGGGGCTGGAAGTAAACGTATCGCTCAAAAGCTTTGCCGATGCTTTGATATATTCATCTCCTGCCACATGCCCCTCGGTATCGTTTACCTTTTTCAGGTCATTTGCATCACATACGATGATGGCGTAGGGCAGATAATCCATACCGTTGTCCATATTTGACTGAACGGATTTTTCCAATTCGAGATATGCTGTCTTGTTTTTGACTCCTGTCAGCTCATCCCGTCTTGCCAGCTTCTTTTCCGTGTTAAGAGCCTTGATGACCTGTTTTTCCTTTATCGTCTCTTCGTTTATATCCTCAACACCTATGAGCAGATGGGTGCCGTCTCCGGTTCTCCTGACATGCATTCTGGTATATCTGCTCTTGCCGTTTACCATGAGACGGTAGTCTATACTCATGAAATTGTGTTTATCCGTTTCGGAGATCAGATGATCCTTTATGAGAAATCCGGCCACCATATCCCGGTCACTTCTGTGGACGATCTTCGGTATATTTCCCTGGGATTCCTCAAAAAAGTCATCCCCCGACTGCTTGATCTCCAGACCTCCGTAAATATCATTTGTCTGATATGCTACATAGCTTGAATCCGCAACATTTACATAATAGATAACATCATAGTTTGAAGCGAGACTCTCCGCCAGTCTGCTGAAGGTGATGGTTTTCTTTTGATTTTCACGGTTCATGGTCTCGGCTGTGATCTCATCATTTATATCCTTTTCACACAGGACAAAATGCTTTCCGTCAGCCGCCTTCATCACAGTAAAACGGAAATATCTGGCTTCCCCTCCTACCATGATCCGGTACTTATAGGAATAGGATTTTTTCCCTTCAAGATTTTGGAGCATAGTTTCCTTGTAGTACAGACTTACGGCAAAATCTCTGTCATCCGGATGCGCATAGGTTCTGGCGTTTTCCCTGGTTTCCTCATAAAAATCGATCCCCTCCATAGGGACATTCATGGATTCATACTCACTGCTGGCAGAAAACTCATGATACTCACCGGACTCTATGTTTATATAGTAAATGGCTTCATAATCCTCTGCCAAGCTATTTGCAATGTTATCGTAGGTTTCTATTTCCTTTTTTTGTCCCGCCTCCACAAAGGAATGGATCACACAGCTGCCTATGAGAAGTCCCATGGCGTATGACGGCAGATCCAGATCGTATATCTGCAGCAGGAGGAATATCTCCATTACGAGGCTGGTAAGTCCCACTGCAATGTAGCGCACTTTTTCTTTTCCGTTGGATCTGCCTGCGATATACATCATGTATATAGTGACCACCATGTAGAGCAGGATCTGAAGGGCGAAAGCTATGTATCTTCCGGGCTCGGGGATATATTCATGTGCTTCGTTAAAGGAGAAAATAAAGGGCAGGAAACGGTTGACCATCAGCATGACCAATCCGATGCCAAACATTATCCAGACAAAGTAAAGCAGCGCCTTTGTGCGGCGACGTCTCTTGTTCAGATATGCCACCACATAAAGCACCCATGTCACCATAGTGACTAACATGAAAATGAAATAGAAAACCGTAACGGAATAAAGAATAGGGAACAGGTTTGCCACATCATGATGCTCGTAGAATACTCCCCATGCAAAATCCGTCACGAAGTAGATTAATGAAGATATAAGAAAAAACCTGTAACGGCGGACCACCAGCCTCTCGGCTTCATCCTTCACATCCTTGATCCTCCGTACAAATACGTCCTGATTTATTGTGAGAAGAACGACTATCGCCGCCAATCCCATACATGAATATACCATCTTCCGACACAGACCTCCTGAAAAGCCGGCTTAAGTCTTCGCATACTTTGTAGCCGCTCCCCCACCGCTCCACAGGACATTATACCACATCCCCGCCCATTTCCACCATATTTTTGACCCCCGGGGGTTATTTGGGGCTGCCGGTGGTGATGCGGCCTGCATCCCCGGGGTCGTATTCACTCCAGATACCGTCTTTAAAGGAAAAGCTGTATATCGAGAACCTGTCAAGGGATGAGCCGTTAATGATATATGCGGTTTTATCCTTTTTCAGATACTTCTGGTACTTTAAGAGATTGGTAAACTCCGGATAGCTTATGAGCGCATACACGATCCTGTTATTTTCATCATCCAGAAGCGCGTATTCATATACATCGTCATATCCGTCCATTGTAATATACGCGGGATAGCTGTACATTTCGGTATCATACATTACCTTCTCGATATGATAATCACTGTTTTCATACAAAGTATCAAAAACCGTACATGTTATCCCGGAAAGACGATCAACCTCTTTTTCAAATCCTTTTTCATCATATGTTGCTGTCAGAAAAACATAACCATCAGTATCGAAAAGCCCTGTTTTAAGCGAGGAATCATAATCTGCTTCCAGGGCAGAATCCGTATTATCGGGGAAGATGAAAAAGCCGGAGTCAAGGTCCGAACTATATTCTGAAAGCAAGTATTCTTTGCTGTAATTATCAACTCCGGACAGGTTTTTGAAAGGCGTTGCCATCTCAATTGCGCCCATCCCGAATAAAATAGCTCCGGCCACGATAAAGCGTACGCTGATGACGATAAGTACGATCACGATAACTCTTGTGGCAATTACAAAGCCCCTCTTTTTTACCAATTTAGAAAGTACACCATTCGCATACAAGGTGGTGATGGCCATAGCGACCAGGACTATAAATGACAGGAATACGGCAAGTGCCCGGAAAGGATTCGGCTCGTAAACAGCGCACTGGAGCGCGATGGCAACAGTCATAAGCCCGGTTCCGATCATGCTGATGATCCTTACCAGTTTAAAGAGTCTGCCCTTTTCTGCCGCCGCATAATCCGCCATTTTAACGGCTACATCTTTGATCTCTTCATTCATATTTTTGCGTTCTCCTTCTATGAGTTCGCGAACATCCACATCATAGAAGTCGGCTATTTCCGTGATCAAAGAAATATCGGGCATATTTGTTCCGGTTTCCCATCTGGAAACAGTCCGGTTACTCACGTGAAAATGTTCGGCTAATTGTTCCTGGGTTATTCCTTTTTCATTTCGTAAGGTTTTTAAGAATAATCCTATTTTTTTCTGATCCATACATAAACTCCTCTTGTGAATCTTTTTTACTGCCGGCAATTTATGTTTTCATCATACAAAAATATGAAAAAATTAACACGACACAAAACGAGAATGCCCTATTTATCGCTTTTTTATGGCCTTTATCCGCTAAAACTTAATCTTGAATTCCACCTTTACCGGAGCTTTGACATTGGCGGCAAATACCTCTCCATCCTTCGGTGAACCCACGATGCTTCCGTAATGAACCGGGATGGCTACCTGAGGCTGTATGGTATTTACCAGCTCTGCTGCCGCTTTTGCATCCATCGTGTAGGTGCCGCCAACAGGTACCAGTGCGATATCACATTTCACCGCCTTCGCCTCTTTGGTGGCATCCGTATCTCCGGCAATATAGATCCGCCGACCATTTATATTCAAAATGTATCCAACCCACTCCGAAGACTTCGGATGAAATGGTTTCAGCAGATTGTAGGCCGGAACGGTATTCAGCTGAAGACTCCCGATCTCCTTGATTATCCCGGGCTTTACGGTGATCAGCTTCGATACGTGGTCCAATGCCTCAGCCGCCTTTTTTTCCATTTTTTCGGGAACCACCAGCACAGTATTTGTGTTGGCGATCTTCTCGATGGATGCGGGATCAAAGTGATCGTGATGATCGTGAGTGATCAGTATGATGGAGGCATCATGGGGCGAACCGTCCATTTCAAATGGATCCACATAAATAATGCTTTTCCCGTTCACGATCCTGATGCTGTTTTGCTTAAAAACCTCGATATTCTCTGTCATGCTGCCTCCTCGTTTCTCTTTTGGTATTATTTTGACCCATGGGGACGGAGTCAGTGGGTCATAGTCAGAATATTCTGAAAATGACCCACTGACTCCGTCCCCGAGGGTCATTTACCACACTGTGATGGAAACTTTGTCGTCACTCTTAGAGAGATGCAATTCTCCGGAGGATGTATTGCATCTGCACATATCCTCGTTAATTCCGACGGCAGGGTCATATCCGATCCATATCACATCCGGAGACGGATGCTTTTTCACCACGGTCAATCCCCTTAAATCGATTCCCTCATTCTCGTAGGTTTCCATTCGGAAAACTCCCCCGGTCACATAGAGGGTTCCGGTCAAAGTAAGCTTTCCTCCCTTGCCCACGCAAATGGCTTCATAATCCATGTTGGGTAGCATACAATCACCGATATCCATGGTAACATCCATACAAATATAAAAAAAATTATTCGAAGACTGGCCCGTCAGAGGCCTGTATTCCCCGTTTTCAAATAAGTAAGATAAAACTTCCTTTTCTTTTTCCTGTCGTACCTCATAATCTTCAAGGGGTCCTGCAACATACAGCTCAGCATGGCCGTTTTCCCCGCGGACTGCTGCATATGTATCAAATATTGAAGATTCCCTCGGATCTGACTTTTTTTGAATTGCCTCATCTCCATCCATCCCCACATCTGCAGGAAGAATAATACCTCCGAGATCCGTATTTGAGATCTCAACCACATTGACCCACCTTCTCTGTGGATTCCAGTAAGCCATCTCCTCAGTTATATCGTTTCGCGCTTCATAGTCCGGAGGAATCAGCTTAGCACTTTCCAAATCAATTTTAAGATTGCTCAGATCGACACTTGCCGCATGTTCGATCTTGAGAGGGCGGCTTTCAGCACCGGTATAAGCATAGGTTCCGAAAACATTGATATTGTGCCCGTCAAGATCAAGAGTAATGTCACTAAGATCGGACGCATTAAGCTCTATGCTGACATCTCTGTCCAAAAAAATGACCCAATCCGTTTTATCGGGATCAGCCTCTTTCAAATAGCCGAGGAGCGAATTTAAGTCGCTCTGCGATGAGCAGATAAACTTTCCCGTTGTCTCATCGTAGAATTCGCTCTCCTCCGCTTTAGGTCTTGCCTCCATTCCCGGATCTCCCGCTGCATCTGCGGCTTGATCCCGCACAAATTCAATGCCCGGAGGGATAATGCTCTGTACATCACCTTTTTTATTTCTTTCGGCCAGAGCCTCATCAGCCGCCCTTTCCGCCTCCTGCATGAAGCCTTCCGTTTCTTCCTCAGAAATATTGGAATTAACGAGTGTGATCAATGTTTCCTCCCGCTCCGTATCAACATCGAAGTCGTCTATGGAAACCAGATATATATCGTGAACACAGGTAAAAAGATCCTGATCCGTGATGAGGGTATGGTCCTGTATCTGCTTCGCCTCATCATTGCAGGCAGAATATGAATGAATGATACGATCGTTCGTAACATATATTATAAACTCAGAGCGCACCTTTATATCCAGAGCGACTGCATAATTATCGGGCTCTCCGTCCCCCGCAAAATCTTCGGGAAAATCCCAGCCCTCATTCTTACTTCCATCGCCATTGGAATTCCCGCTTACGCCGGCTCCCGCTTCCGTGCCGTTTCCCTCGCTGTGATCATCTCCGTCTGCAGAAGATCCGCCCTTTCCACATGAGACAAAGGAAAAAAGTACTGCCGGAATGAGCAGTACCATTAGAAAACTTGATAGCTTTTGTGGAATGAAAAATCTTTTCATGTTTTTCCTCTGTATCATTTCATGAATTCTTCTGTCCGGCGCATCACATCGGAAAGTGTTGAAATATCGCGATCGACCACGCCGGTCTCCAGTGAATGGTTGCAGCCTTCGTATACGGAAAGTTCTACCTCCGGCGATTTTGCTTTTTCTTTTATGTCGGCAATATCTGCCCAGGGATCGGCATCTCCGATAAATGCCAGCACATTTTTTGAACCAAACTGAAATGTTGGCACAACCGGAGTATACCAGATCTGTCCGGCATTAACCTTATGATAGCAGACATACGCAGCGAGAATGATGGTTCCGATGCTCTTTCCGATGAAAAGCACCCTATCATACTCTGCGAAATTCACATTTTTAAGCTGCTCCTCCGCCTGAGTAAATGCGATCTTTGCAGCCTTTTCCATCAGGGCTGCATCGCTTTTGCCATCGGCAGGCAGCTCGAAGTATTCAATATGTATGATCTCGTATTCCAAAGACTTCGCCAGCTTTGCAGAATAATAAAGCAGGGGCTTGTCTTTGTTGTATCCTATTCCGGGAAAAAATATCGCAAGTTTTTTCATTGGAT
>CACXGM010000116.1 GCA_902767075.1 uncultured Lachnospiraceae bacterium | reverse complement strand
TGGCAACTCCTCCAAGTTCCACTCCATCAATCAATTCTTCCTGTCTGATCCCCATAATATCCATTGACATCTGACATGCTACGATCCTGACACCGTGGGCCTTTGCATCTTCGATCAATTCTTCCAGAGAGGATATACCTTTCTTTTTCATGATCCATCGGATCATTTTAGGACCTGCCCCCAACATATTCATTCTTGAAAGACCAAGTTTTTTGCTGCCTCTTGGCATCATGAATCCAAACATCTTTTCAATAAAGGTCTTTCTTGCCTTTACTTTTTTTGCCTGTCTTAAGATATTTAACCCCCAGAAAGTAAAGAACATCGTTACATTTCTTCCCATTGCGGCAGCACCATTAGCCAGTATAAACGAGGCTATTGTCTTATCCAGATCACCGCTGAAAACAATAAAAGTTTTATCATCGTTTTTACTTGTCTCGGAAGGATCAGCATTGACAGACTTTTCATTTGAATCACTTTTTGTGATACGTGCCTTGATGATCCCTTCTTCAATCTTCAGCTCCTTTAGCGCATTTCCTGTTCTTTCACACCAAACCTTGATATCTGACGCAAATGCTTCTTCGGTTGCCTCAACCAGGACTTCTGTTCCGGGCTCTTTTTCCCTTAATGTATCAGCAACTTTTACGATAGGTCCCGGGCATCTGAGCGCCTTTGCATCTATATAAATGCTTTCATGCGAAGGTTTTTTTTCATACTTTTTGTATTCGTCATATCCGCCCAATACATTGGTTGCATCATATCCTCTGTCAGCTAAAATATCAGCGATCTGTTCACTGAAATCCCCTGTTCTGCAGATAACATATACGGGTTTATCATTGGGAATAGTTTTAAGTTCTGTACCAATCCTGCTGAAAGGAATATTGATAGCTCCGGGAATTTCATGGATCAAAACTTCATCCGGTTCTCTTGCATCTACGATGGTTATCTTACTAAAATCAAGCTTAGAAAACTCTTCTGCAGTAATCTCTTTTGCTTCTGTTTCTATATCACTCATTCTTTTACTCCTTTAACCGCATAATACATTAAAGATCGCATCCGCAAGTCTTTCGTGACCTTCTTCGCTTAAGTGCTCATCATCCACAGTGCTTGGAACCGCATAATCTGAAGCTGCCATGAATTTAGTTCCGCGGCGCTTTGCTATATCTTTATAAACCGCCTTCAAAGCCTTGCTGGTACAGATGGAAACCTTATCAAATTCAGGATCCTTTTCAGGTGAACAGACGTCATCTCCAAGATGGATCGGTGAGATCAAAAGTATCTTAGAGGGATCAACATACTTTTCGATTTCCGAAAGACATTTATCAACTCCCTTTCCGATCTCATCAGGTGATGCATTGTAATATGCTTTACAATCATTTGTCCCGAGCATCAGTATCACTCCGTCAATAATGCTGTAATTTTTCAAAAGTTTAGGCAGGGTTTTCGCACCGTTTCTTCCCGGCCTTGTTCTGTCATCGAAAACTGTGGTTCTGCCGCAAAGTCCCTCCTCAGCTATCTTTACATTAGAAAGCCTTTTTTCCAGTATCCCAGTCCATCTTTTATCTCTGGGATATCTGTTATCAAGATTCTTTCCGGGAACCAATCCCCATGTATTTGAATCTCCAAAAGCTAAGATCTGACTCATAAAAATGTTCCTCACTTGAAAAAAATATAGGTTATCTTGCCTAAGTCTATGTTAGCATCCGTCTTTGTATTACGTCTAATACCGGAAAAATATAGTTTGATATAGATTTTACCTTGAACAAGAAAGACTGTTATTAGGATAAATCCGACGAATGAAAAAAGAAAAGTGCATTACCGATCATTTACGATAATGCACTAAAAAGATTATAAATTTCGGATAAAGGTTTGTCAGTCTTTTGTCTGGTGATCTCCATGATCCCAAGTGGCGTGATATCGATCACTTTGACAGTTACTTTATCTGCTTTGACGTACTCGCTCATTTCGTTTAGCAGTAATTCCTCATCTTCCTCCGATTCCATGTTAATGAAATCGATCAGGATCATACCGCTTATATTTCTGAGTTTCATCTGGAGGGCAATTTCTTTTGCGGCCTCAATATTCAGATCAAGAACTGTTTTCTCTTTATCTTCTTTTTTAGACGGAGTGTTCTTGCCGGAATTTACATCGATCACAGTCAAGGCTTCTGTATGATTGATGACAAGGTAGCCTCCGCTTTTAAGATAAACCTTTGGAGATAAAGCTTCGGAAACCTTCGTCTTTAAGGAAAAAAGATTGGTAAGAGATATTTTCTCATCATCATACAGTTCCGCAACAAGCTTTTGATTACCCTTTTTCTCAATATCTTTAATGATATCAAATACTTCAGGGCTGTCTGTGATCATCTTGGAAAAATCATCTTTTGAAAACCTTTTGAAGATAAAGCTTAATAACGGATTCTCAGGTTTATACAGGATATTAAAAGCGCTTTTATGCTGCCATCCTTCCGGAAGATTCTTTTCTGAGATCTTTGCTGATACGGAGATCCTTTTTCCCTTTTGTTCATCTGAGATTATCCTGACAGGTATCAGGTCCCCCTGTTTTAACGGTAAATATCTTTCGGGAATATTGGTATTTTTCAAAAAACCTTCTTCTTCATCAGAAATCTTTACAAAGACTGCTCCGATATCTTTTTTCACATTCAATACTCTGGAAAGAATGATCTCTCCGCTATGTGATTCCTTCTTCAGAGCATACACATTGACAAGGCGGTTATCCAAAATATGGAAAAAACCAAAGGCTTCTTCAAAGGAAAAGATCAGCAGTCTGCCATCTGAAGTACTTACTTCATTATGAAGTTTATTTGCCTCGAATAATTCGCGGCGGTTTTCAATAGATCTGCTCAACCTTCGTTCCCCACACAATCCATGGAAATCAGATTACCCTCTGAATCCCTTGTGTACGTATCTGCTCTGTAGATCATAAGGGAATTCTCCATAAGTGTTCCGTTTATGTATTGTAAAAACAGTTCGATCAAAGCCTGGGGCTTAATATTATAACCGCTGGATGCATCCACGATTGCATGAAGACACTTTTCGTTTTCATCCCAGCCAAATTCAAAGATCCTGTCCTTAATATCAATCTGTCTGAGTCCGGCTTTTCCTTCTTTTTCCAAAATGATCTCGTTTTGTGATAAAAAAGAATTGATCATATCATTTATCTTAACGGGATCATTGATAACTTCAGTCAAAACAGCGGGAACACGGCCGGGCTTAAAATCGATATAGTACTCAGCGGCTGCAACACTTGCCATAGCATTTCCTGATTTCTCGGGGAGAAGCTTTACAGATAAAGCCTGGATCTCAGGTACGGAATGTGAATTTATCCGGTCTCTTAATTCTTCACAGGAAATATATGAATTCATTTTAATATCCATATATTCGCCGTCACTTTCAACTCCAACTCCCAGAGGCTGTGCAAAGGTTGTGATCTCATGCGGTGAAAAGCCGTTAGTGTAGGCTACATCTACCTCGGCGCGCCTTAAAACCTTCTGAAAATAGCGCATAACATCAAGATGCCCTATATATTTCAAGGCACCATGTTTAGAAAATCTTACTCTGTAATCGTATGAAACATTCTTTTCCATAAAAAACCGCTTATTACTAACTTATCCTGATATTTGTCAGCGCACACTGATCACCGGTGAGAGCAAAATAAATATCATTTACATTATCAAATATAGTTGTAGTGTTTGTTGAGATCAATCCTGCGCAATCAAGATATGTTTTGATAACATTTCCTCTGCGTTCAATTCTAACTCTGCAGTCCACACCCCGTTTATTTCTGCTCTTCCACTCGTTCCAGCTTCCAAACTCCTCGGTCCTGTTGGTAAGCATGGTGTTCTCGGAATACTTATGATCCTGCCAGCATTCTCCGTCCATTCTTATGACACCGTATTCCCTGTAACCGACTCCATCCATCAGTCCGCCCTCGGAAGTGTATAGAACGATATAAGGGCAATGCCAAACAAGCCTCGCAGTCGGAAGACTCATGGAATGAAAAGTTATATTCATGAAATCTCTGTTTATCAAGGTACCTTTAGTGGTGGCAGATCTGGAACCGTCTATCTGGATATTCGGAAGATCTCCGTCCTTGCCCTTAATATAACTGATCTTATCGGCGATCCTGTTTATGTATCCGAATCCGATCATTTCCTGATCCCGTTCTATTCGAACATCCGTAACAGTACATTGTTTTCCGGTGAGACCGATATACAAAAACCTGGAACTGTCAGGCAGCGCCAATGTAAGTTTAACTTCCTTGAATTCATTTGAGATCTTGATCAAAGCATGATCGCCATATCTGACAGCAATGATATCATAATCGATCCCCACATGTCTTTCTTCATTGAGGCTCACGCTGGTCATATATTTAAACTTAGAATCAGTAGCAACCTTTCTGATACCGGGATTAGAATAATTTCCGTTAAGCCATATCTCACCGTATTCATAATAAGCCATTGATTCTTTTTTTGCTTCTGTGTTATGTATACGGGCATCAAGAGAATCAAAAAGTATCATGGAAGCGATACAATCATCAGCAAACGCATCTGCATCGGTCTGAGATCTTAAATGAATATGTACGGGATACCTGTTTACCCATATGCCTTCCGAATAAGCCGACCTGTGCTCACGGCAGTCAAGCATATCGCACTTAATCTCTTTTTTCTCATCCCTCTCCTGCATAACATATTCTGAATCTTCGTCAATGAGGTGGATCATGATCTTAGCAAATTTAGGATCAAACTGAGTGCCCATGCCCTTGACCAGTTCCTCTCTCACCTGCATCTGAGGAATAGTGGATCTGTAGCTTCTCTTTGATGTCATAGCATCATATGCATCAGCAACGGCTATGATCCTGGCAATTTCAGGGATATCCTCTCCTTTAAGTCTCTCAGGATATCCTTTACCGTCATATCTTTCATGGTGATAAGATGCGCCGATGCTCAAATAGGGAGACTGACTGATACCCGAAAGGATCTGACTTCCTTTTGTCGGATGTTTTTTGATCTCTTCATATTCCCAATCTTCAAGAGGCCCATCCTTAGTAATGATGGTATCGGGAATACCGATCTTTCCAACATCATGAAGAAGTGCAGAAAAGTATACTTCCTTGCATTGCTCCTCCGTATATCCCGCTAATCTGGCTATTTTTTCCGAATACTCGGCTACCCTTGCGGAATGTCCATGTGTGTAAGGGTCCTTTGCATCGATTGCTGCAGCTAAAGCCTCCGCAGTCTGTTCGAACAAAAGGGACATATCTTCTCGCCCTTTTTTTAACAGTTCGATCTCCATTCTATTTGCTTTGGCTGCAGTTTTGTTCATGTCCAGAAGTGAGAATACATAAACGACGACTATCATTCCAACGAAGGAAATATTGGTCAGGGACAAACCATAAAAAACAATCTGAAAACATGTTGAAACTATAGGTATAAATACAAACAAAGCAAGTGAAGTAAAAATAATTTTATTAACAAGCTTTCTGTACTGTATTATAACCGTCAACTGTACAAATACTGACAAAAACGGAAATACATAGCAGACTAAGAATAAAGGGCCTCTTACATATCTGTTCTGATCGTCAAAATAATAATACAGTCCTGTGGTGGATCCGATGATCAATAGAATCACGCCGCAAACATATAACAGTTCACAGATCCTGAGTCTTGTAGGAATTTTTTTCAGATTACCCTCAGTGGTATACAGATCGGCCAGATAAAGAGTAAAACAATTTATGGCTGTCATTATAAAGAAATAGACCAAAAAGTTACAGATCCGGACCATATAGAATCCGAGAGTAGAAGTATTTCCTCTGTAGATATAGGCATATCTGTCGCTTAAAAGCAAAAACATACCGCAGACATTCATAAGGACCAGTGCAAAACGCCTGCGTGGTTTAAGTGTTTTTGAGAGTATCACAAAGAGAGCCTGTATCATACAGACTCCGCTTAAAATAAGCATAACATCAAGCTGATATGTTTTTAAAAAATCATATAGCATAGATTTACCCCCTGCCGGCAAAACATATTCCTATTCCAAACTGTGCTCCACCGCATCCGGAGCATTTCTCGGAACAGTTGGGAGTCACAAGGCCTTCCTTTGCCCTATGCCATTCGTTTAATAAAAATGATTTATTTACACCGCATGACAGAAAATCCCAAGGGAATATCTCATCATCAGCTCTTGGCCTGGTGGTGTAAAAATCCGGGTCCACACCCAGTTC
>CACXGM010000115.1 GCA_902767075.1 uncultured Lachnospiraceae bacterium | reverse complement strand
TTCCTTTGATTGGGACAGAGAGATAAATACCACCGATCCCGGATATTATCACTGGACTCAGTGGATCTTCTTAAAGCTTTTCAATGCAGGACTCGCTTACAAGACCGAGATGCCCATCAACTGGTGTACTTCCTGTAAGGTAGGCCTTGCAAATGAGGAGGTTGTTAACGGTGTCTGCGAAAGATGCGGAAGCGAAGTAGTCCGCAAGGTTAAGAGCCAGTGGATGCTGAAGATCACCGAGTACGCAGAGAAGCTTATCGAGGGCCTGGACAGTGTCGATTATGTTGAGCGTATTGCCACTCAGCAGAAGAACTGGATCGGAAAGAGCACCGGTGCAGAGGTTGAGTTCACCCTCACAGGAAAAGAGGACAAGCTCACCGTTTACACCACCAGATGCGATACACTCTTCGGAGCTACCTATATGGTCATGAGCCCCGAGCATCCCTATATCGATAAGTACAAGGACAGCATTTCAAACTGGGACGAGGTAGCCGCATACCGTGAGGAGGCTTCCAAAAAGTCAGACTTTGAGCGTGCAGAGCTTGCAAAGGACAAGACAGGTGTCTGCCTGAAGGGGCTCACTGCAACTAACCCGGTTACTGAGAAAGAGATTCCCATCTGGATCTCCGACTATGTACTTATGAGCTACGGAACCGGTGCTATCATGGCAGTTCCTGCACATGATGAGAGAGACTGGGATTTCGCAAAGAAATTTGATATGCCCATCATCGAGGTCGTTGCCGGAAGCGATGTGCCCGTTACTGAAAAGGTATACACCGATGTTGCCACCGGAACCCTCGTAAACTCCGGATTCCTCAACGGACTTTCCGTTGCTGATGCAAAGAAAAAGATGATCGAGTACCTGGAGGAAAAGGGTATCGGCCGCGCAAAGACAAATTACAAGCTCCGCGACTGGGTATTCTCCCGCCAGAGATACTGGGGTGAGCCCATTCCCATCATCCACTGTGACAAGTGCGGATATGTTCCTCTCAAGGAAGAGGAGCTTCCTTTGATGCTTCCCGAGGTGGAGAGCTATATGCCTACGGATAACGGCGAGAGCCCCCTGGCGGCAATGGACAGCTGGGTAAATGTAAAGTGCCCCTGCTGCGGCGGCGATGCAAAGAGAGAGACCGATACCATGCCTCAGTGGGCAGGATCTTCATGGTATTTCCTGCGCTACACCGATCCCACAAACGATAAAGAGCTTGCAAGCAAGGAAGCGCTTAAATACTGGCTTCCCGTTGACTGGTACAACGGAGGAATGGAGCATACCACACTTCACCTTCTGTATTCCAGATTCTGGCACAGATTCCTGTATGATCAGGGTGTTGTGCCCACAAAGGAGCCCTATGCTAAGCGTACCAGCCACGGCATGATCCTGGGTGAGAACGGCGAGAAGATGA
Source organism: uncultured Lachnospiraceae bacterium (assembly GCA_902767075.1). Taxonomy (GTDB): domain Bacteria; phylum Bacillota; class Clostridia; order Lachnospirales; family Lachnospiraceae; genus AC2028. The sequence continues at coordinate 2,330 of CACXGM010000115.1, read as the reverse complement.
GTAAGTCCCGCGGTAATGTAGTCAACCCCGATGATATTGTAAATGATTACGGTGCAGATACCCTTCGTACCTATGAGATGTTCATCGGAGCCTTTGACCAGGCTGCAAGCTGGAGCGAGGACGGTGTTAAGGGCTGCAGAAGATTCCTGGAAAGAGTATGGAAGCTCCAGGAGATATTAACCGACGGTGATGAATATTCATCCGATCTGGAAGCAAAGATGCACCAGACCATCAAGAAGGTTTCAAATGATTTTGAAAGTCTGAAATACAACACCGCTATCGCAGCAATGATGGCTCTCATCAATGACTTCTACAAAAAGGGAAGTGTTAACAGAGCGGAATTCGGCACACTTTTGAAGCTTCTTTGCCCCGTAGCTCCTCATATCACAGAAGAGCTCTGGGAGGCAAACGGATACGAGGGAAGACTCTACAAGGCTACATGGCCCGAGTATTCCGATGAGAAGTGCGTAGAGAGCACCGGTACCATCGCAGTGCAGGTAAACGGAAAGCGCCGTGCCACCATCCAGGCTCCAAAGGACGGAGACAAGGATTCCATCATCGCGCAGGCAAAGGAAGCTGCCGCAGAAAAGATCACCGGAAACATCATCAAGGAGATCTACGTTCCCGGAAAGATTGTAAATATTGTTTGTAAATAAAGGAACCACCCATGCCCGGTAAGATATACATCACGGAAGACGCAAAAAAGAATACAGCAAATACTTCCGCAGGTACTTACCAAAGGGGAAGCAGTGCGGTAAGCGGCAGAAGCGCCGCTGCAGGTACGAGAACTAACGGCACAGGATCAGCCACAGGATACGCTTCACGGGAAAGGCTTTCTGACAGGGATTCCGGCAAGGATTCAGTCAGAAGGTCCCTTTCCGCGGAGGATAAAGAGATAGAAGAGCTTGCCCGCAAGATCTTAAAGAAAAAGGAAAAGCGCCGCAAGATAATCACCATACTGGTGGCTGCGGTAGCTGCTGTGAGCATAGGAGTCTTTATATTTGTCTCGGTATCGGATCGCAACAAATCCATCAGCTATCAGATGCTCAGCAATATCAGGGATAAGCACGGAGATGATACCATTTTCAACAATCCCGATCTGAACGGAGACTCGGAGGTTCATATAAATTACGACACCGAAAAAGAGATCCCCGATGTACTCCCTGAGTTTCAGGAGATGCTGGCAGTGAATTCAAAGCTCATCGGATGGCTGAAGATGGATCCGGTGGTGGATGCACAAAAGGACGGATTTCCCGTTACCCAGACCACGGATAATGAATATTATCTGGACCATGATCTGAATCAGAACAAAGACCGCAACGGTACTATCTTTATGGATACAAACTGCGACATCCTAAAGCCCAGTACCAATTTTATCCTCTATGGTCATCATATGCGAAGCGGAAATATGTTCGGACTCCTGGAAAAATACCAGGACGAGAGCTATTACGAGAAGCATAAATACATTTATTTCGATACCCTTTATGAGCACGGAACCTACGAAGTAATGTATGTTTTCAGATCCCATGTTTTTTCGGAAAACGAGATCGCATTTAAGTATTACCAGTTCATTGATGCCTACAGCGAAGTGGAGTTTGATTCCTACATGGATGAGATGGCTGCTATGTCCCTGTACGATACGGGGGTTACAGCCTCCTTCGGAGACAGACTTCTGACCCTTTCCACCTGTGATTATCAGGAAAAGGACGGAAGATTCGTGGTAGTGGCAAAAAAGATAGATTAGGACAGATACAAAATATTTTCAAACAGTACTAATGTTTTTCAGACACTAAACCGATAATATATTTGGATTAGTTTGTTTATATAGTTTTGCTTTATATAAAATGAGGAGTGAAATTATGGCAAGTTCGACTTCAAAGAAGCCAAGGCTCAGATTAAAGAAGCAAGTCAGACGGACGATAGGAGGTGTATTCCTTGCGTCCGCTATTGCCGTTGCTGCAATTCCTGCGGGGAGCAGAGAGGGCGGTGAGGTACAGGCTACCACCGGAGATACCGGAATACATACACTGGGTACCTATGATGCCTTTTATAAAGATAAATACAGCGTCACGGTAAATGATTCAGATACCAGTGACCTTAAGAATATTCCCCAGATAGACTCCACCACCAGGATCTATACTGATGAAAGTAAGGCTTTCGAGTTCGCATACGTAATGGATAATAACAACCAGTACGTTGCGGTCATCGTAGGATACGGAACACTGAGTCTTGATAACGGTGTCCTGACCATTCCAAACACCTTCGACGCATTTTCTCAGTATAATACCAACTCCACAAACGGACAGCTTGCAGCCGTAGGTGAAAACGGA
>CACXGM010000114.1 GCA_902767075.1 uncultured Lachnospiraceae bacterium | reverse complement strand
TTAGCTTTTGCTGCGTCAGCACCGGCTACAAGCTTTCCGTCACTTACTGCAATAACATCAAAGGAAACAGAATCACCTTCAGCTGCATCGATCTTCTCGATCTTGATAAGATCACCCTCTGAAACCTTATACTGTTTTCCGCCTGTTGCAATAATTGCGTACATAAATAGGCACCTCCTTTTCATGATATGGCCATGAAGTATGCATAGGGATAATTCCCAGGCCTTTTTATATCGCTAACTACGGTGGTGCCTGTGGGCACACTTATACCTCATTAAGCGGCATACTCGAATATCATAGCAGAGGTGCCAAATATTGTCAACAAAATTTGTTTAAATTTTCCAAATAATATTTATACTAATATCAGTGCTGCTTGAAAGCCTCGAAATCTTCCACATACTGGCTTATAAGCTTAACACATCCATCTACACCGAGCTTGCTGGAATTGATGCACAGATCATAGGAATCACTTCTGCCCCACTTCTTGGATGTGTAATAGTTGTAGTAGCTCTGACGCTGTTTATCCTTCTTTACCATCATATCACGGGCTTTCTTTTCATCAAGTCCGAAGCGTTCCATGATATGCTTTACCTTTACTTCGTCATCGCCGAAAATAAAGAGCTTAACTACGTTGGGGTAATCGTTTAAAGCATAATCCGCACATCTTCCTACTATAACGCAGGGGCCTTCCTCGGCGATCTTCTTAATAGCATCAAACTGAGCCAGGAAAACCTTATGGCTTATGGGCATATCAGAATAGGATGCTGAATTATAACCAAAGGAATAAGTATCCATTACAAGATTATACAAAAAGGAATTGGTGGGTCTCTCATCATGATTCTGGAGCATCTCCTCGCAGAATCCGCTTTCCTTCGCAGCTCTGGTCAAAAGCTCCTTATCATAGAAAGGAATACCTAAGTTCTGTGCAAGCTTTTCGCCTATCTCACGTCCTTCAGATCCAAATTGTCTTCCGATTGTAATAACAGTATCCATAATAACACCGCCTTTCCAAGAGATCTTTAATCCCTCATAAACAGATCCCTGTTGCTATAATTTATTATAAGATAAAATCGACAAATTTTCAATTTAAAAAGCAAATTTTTTGTAAAATTGATACAATAGCTAATAATTATTTGAATATTATCATTACCTATTTCAATATTTCCAGCAGATGAGTGAAATACTCAGGAAGTGGTGCATCAGTCTCAATATACTCTTTAGTTTCAGGATGAATAAATCCCAAAGTTTTTGCATGCAGGCATTGACCCTGAAGCTTAAAAGGCGAAGATGCTTTATTATAAACATCATCTCCAAGCAAAGGGTAACCGATGGATGCCATATGTACTCTGATCTGGTGAGTTCTTCCGGTTTCAAGGCGGCATTCCACATAGGTATATTTTTCAAAGCGCTTAAGCACTTTCACATGAGTAACTGCTTCTTTTCCGTCAGAGACAACTGCCATTTTTTTCCTGTCCTGCGGATTCCTTCCGATGGGCTTGTTTATGGTCAGCTCATCTTCCTTTATAACACCGCAGACTATTGCACGATAGCATCTTTTTATGGAATGCTCTTTTAACTGCTCAGCTATAAAAGCATGTGCCTTATCATTCTTACAGACTATAAGCGATCCGGTGGTGTTCATGTCGATACGGTGGACTATACCAGGCCTCAAAACACCGTTTATGCCCGACAGATTATCCTTGCAGTGATACATCAGGGCGTTGACCAAAGTACCGCTGTAATGTCCGGCCGCAGGGTGAACCACCATACCCTTGGGCTTATTTACCACAATGACATCTTCATCCTCATACAGAATATCAAGAGGAATATCTTCCGCAGGGATATCGGGATCTTTGCTTTCAGGTATGTCAAAAAGCACCTCATCCCCTGTGCATAAGCTGTAGCTGACCTTAACTTCACGGCCGTTTACCAAAACCGCACCCTGTTTGATCAGTTTGGCTGCATAGGATCTTGAGATGTTTTCATAAAACAAAGGGAGGCATTTGTCAATGCGCTCCCCTTCAAGTTCTTCTTCGATAACAATC
>CACXGM010000113.1 GCA_902767075.1 uncultured Lachnospiraceae bacterium | reverse complement strand
TATTCATCTGCGCACCGGTCGCATCCATAGCGGAGCGTTTTTTGCTTCATAGGAAAATGCAGAGCAATTTCCTATGAAGTAAAAAAAGGCAGAGAAAGTGACTCTTTCCCTGCCCGCAATACACGTATTCAGTTGAAAAACTTTAATTTGTTTCTACGCTGTAGTTGGGAGCTTCCTTTGTGATGTGAATATCATGAGGATGGCTCTCCTTTAAGGATGCAGCGGAAATCTTTACAAAGCGTCCCTTCTCCGTAAGCTCGGGGATGGAAGCAGCTCCGCAATATCCCATACCGGAGCGGAGTCCTCCGAGGAGCTGGAAGATGGTATCTTCAACCATTCCCTTGTATGCTACACGGCCCTCGACTCCTTCGGGTACCAGCTTCTTTGCATTCTCCTGGAAGTAACGATCCTTTGATCCGTTCTCCATAGCTGCAATGGAACCCATTCCGCGATATACCTTGTACTTTCTTCCCTGATAGAGCTCAAAGTCTCCGGGGCTCTCCTCGCATCCCGCAAACATCGATCCCATCATACAGCAACTTCCGCCGGCTGCAATGGCCTTTGTAATATCTCCGGAATACTTGATACCTCCGTCAGCGATAATGGGAACGCCATACTCACTGGAAGCTCTGTATGCCTCCATGATAGCGGTGATCTGGGGAACACCGATACCTGCCACCACACGTGTGGTGCAGATGGAACCGGGTCCGATACCCACCTTGACAGCGTCTGCTCCGGCCTCAATGAGAGCCTTGGTGCCCTCGTAGGTTGCTACATTACCTGCGATGATCTGAAGATCCGGATATTTTTCCTTTATCATCTTGACACAGTTGATAACATTCTGTGAATGTCCGTGAGCGGAGTCGAGTACGATAACGTCAACATGCGCATTTACCAGTGCTTCCACTCTCTCCAGAACATTTGCTGTGATACCGACTCCTGCGCCGCAGAGTAGACGTCCCTGAGAATCCTTTGCAGCGAGAGGATACTTGATAGCCTTCTCGATGTCCTTGATAGTGATGAGTCCCTTGAGATTAAAGTCGTCGTCCACAATGGGAAGTTTCTCTTTTCTTGCCTTTCCGAGGATCTGCTTTGCCTCTTCCAGTGTGATGCCTTCCTTTGCGGTAACCAGATTCTCGCTGGTCATGCACTCTTTGATCTTCTTGCTGAAGTCTGTCTCAAACTTGAGGTCGCGGTTTGTGATAATGCCCACAAGCTTCTTTCCCTCAGTGATGGGCACACCTGAGATCCTGAACTTCGCCATGAGCGAATCCGCATCAGCAAGAGTATGTTCGGGTGAAAGTGAAAAAGGATCGGTGATGACACCGTTCTCCGAACGCTTAACCTTGTCCACCTCATCTGCCTGCGCCTGAATGGACATATTCTTGTGAATGATACCGATACCGCCCTGTCTGGCCATTGCTATTGCCATGCGGTGCTCGGTGACAGTATCCATACCTGCACTCATAAGCGGGATATTAAGTCTGATCTTCTTGGTGAGCCAGGTGGAAACATCTACCTGATTGGGAATGACCTGCGAAAAAGCAGGAACAAGTAGTACATCATCGAATGTGATGCCTTCGCCGATAATCTGTGCCATCTTTGTACTCCTCTTTATGAAATCTGATTAGGGTCTGAAAACAAAATTTTAAATAATATAAAACATTTCTAAGATTTTTTCAATGAGAAATTTTGTTAGCGCAATAGCGCGTCAAAGCGCCAAAGTGACTCAATCGGTGAAGACTTTTCTGGGTGCCGCATTTTTCATCATCTTCACCAGATCCTCACTGGGGGAGAGAAGCACCTGTTCCTGTCCCTCGTAAAACATAACATAGCGAAGGTCGGGCTGATCCTCATATCCTATACTGTAATCCTTCGGTTTGTCTGAGAGCTTCCCGAAATTAGCGAGATGGTATGACTTGATGGGTGCTATCACCTGTACCTTGTCAAAGCTGTAGGTTACCACTCTCTTTCTCTTTGCCTGATTATAAATCTTGTCAATGACTAGTTCTTTATCTATATAGAGGTACTCGTATTCCACATTTATATACTGAGCGGCAAAATATGCTCCGATGCCCGCTGCGATAGTGAAAATAATAAGCCAGAACAATCCGAACAAAAATGCCGCAAAGGCCAGCCCCGCTGCCAAAACGATAAGAAATATCATTAATACCTTTGCCTTTGTATTCTGCCGTCCCTGAACGAGACACTCAACATAACTTTCGCTCATTTTAGTGAACCTGCGATCAAAATCGCGCCCTTTCTTATGCTATTATTTGCTATTATTTTAGTTATCTGCAAAATTTTTATCTTCACAGATTTTTAGATCATATTTCCGATAGATCTTATAAGTCCCCGGAGGATCATTTGTCAATAAGCGGAATATATCTTTCCAGCGCATCCTGCCATGTGGGAAGGGGTGTGAAGCCCTCCTTTACAAGCTTGCTCTTATCCAGCCTGCTGTTGTACGGTCTCGCCGCCTTCGACAGTCCGTACTCCGCTGTGGTAACGGGAGTGACCTTTGTCTTTAATCCCGCAATGCGGTAGATCTCGCAGGTAAAATCATACCAGGAAATATAACCGCCCTCATTGGTGGCATGATAGTAGCCGTACTTATCGGTCCTGATCATATCAACAAGAAGTCTTGCCAGATCCAGGGTGTAGGTGGGGGTTCCGATCTGGTCGTTCACCACCCTGACCTCGTCGTGGGTCCTTCCCACATTCAGCATGGTCTTGACAAAATTCTTTCCGTTCTTTCCGAATACCCAGGCGATACGGACTATAAAAAACCTATCACAGTTTTCGGCAACGGCCTTCTCTCCCTCAAGCTTGGTCTGCCCGTAGAAATTAAGGGGAGCGTATTCCCTGCAATCAGGATCCCAGGGAGTATCCCCCTGTCCGTTAAAGACATAGTCCGTGGAAATGTAGAGCATCTTTGCATTAACCTTCGCGGCCGCCTTTGCAATACTCTCGGTTCCTCCCGCATTGATCGCCCGGACCTTTTCCTTTTTGTCCTCATCCTCAGCCGCATCCACCGCCGTCCATGCCGCGCAGTGGATCACCGCATCCGGCTTTATCTCGGATATCAGTTTATCAACAGCCCCATCATCCGTAATATCCAGGCTGTAATAGGGCATCTTTGTCACCGGGCTGTCATCCTGCTCCCCGGCATACTCCGGAGCCAGATCGCTTCCGATCCCTTCGATCCCTACCTTTGCCAGCTCATTCATAACATCATGGCCAAGCTGACCCGCCACTCCAGTCACCAGTATTTTCAACGAATTATCTCCTTTGAAAAACAATATTTTTGCCGTAAACATAATAACATAAATCAAATATACTAGTCAAAAGAAACAAATCCCAAAAATCTATCTAAAACACGCTTCTTATGGTATACTTTAACGGTACCGAAAATCTGATTCATCAAGGCAGGACGATACCATGAACACACACCCCGAATGGATACATTCTCTGGAACTGGAAAAAGAGATCTCACAGGAGATCTCTCCCGACTTCAGCGCTCTTAAAGCGCTCTATTCCCTACCGGCCGAAACTCTTTTCGGCGATCTGACCGGATCCGTTAAAAGCAGCCCCCAAGAAGCATTAGCCATCGTAAACCGTACATCGGATGATGAAGAAGCCATCAGTTATATGTACTGTATGGTGCTTACGGGCTGCACAAACAAGGATCTTCACATAGCGCTTTCATCCCGTGCCAAGGACAGCAGGCCCTTTTTATCCGCACTTGTCGCAAAGATGGGTGCAGACCGCGGTATCGTTGACTGTATGAGTTTATATGCCGCGTTTTTACAGGAAGGAAGATTCTTTGAAAAGGATCCGCAGAAAACCTTCAGACTCTGTAACAGAGGTCTCAAGGCACCAAATCCCGAAATGCGCTCCCTTGCAGAGATCCTGATGGCGAAATTATTATCCGGCGACTCAGAGAAGGCAGATAAGATGCCACAAGCCGAAGCACCGGTTGCGATAGAGACTGCTTCCACGGCACCGGGCGCCCCTGCTCCCGTGGGCCTAAGTGCTCCCGCAAGTCAGAGTGCTCCCGCTCCCGTAAGTCAAAGTGCTTCAGCCCCCGATATAAAAAAATCATTCTACCCCAGGTCTCCCTTTATAGAAGTCGATCTCTACGGAGTAGCTTCCGAAGGGGATTACTGGGCCGGAACGGAATCGGTAAATACCATAAACAAAAACCGTACTCCCTATGCAATGTTTAATATCATTTTTAAACGCCCCATATTTAAAGCAGGCGAGTACAATCTTAAATATGCTTTCCGTGATGATGGGGGAAACACAATATCCGAAGGCACTACCGCCATTTTCTTAAATGTGGGAAATGACCGTATTGCTCAGGGCTTTAATGTGGCAAATGATTCCGATGGCCTCTATCATATATCATTTTCACTGGAAGGCATCGCGGGTGAACCCCATGATTTCACATACAGAATAGTATCGGGTGACTCCGTTTCTACGGCCGAAAAATCCGTCCTATATCCCGATTCCTCGGATGAAATAATCGCAGGCGTAGCCTTAAAGGGTTCAAACGATCCGCAGAATTACTGGAACGGCGATTCCCTGATGAATTCCATAAGCTTTTCAAAATACAGCTATGCCATGTTTAATCTGTTTTTGGCACAGCCCTATATCAGGGATGAAATAATAGAAATAAGAATGATGATCCTGGACTGTTTCGGAAATATCGTCAAAGATGACATCTCCTCCATAGAGGTTCATAACGGTTACGACAGGCTGGCAAAATCCCTCCCCCTCATTTGGGATAATACAAAGCATTACGCAGCAGGAGAATACTTTGCGGTCTTTACCATAGGTGACCGCTGTGCAAATGCTTTCAAATTTACTGTCGAGGCATAAAAATAGCCTGTTCTGCCGTCTTGATCTTTCGGTTTTCCATTCCGAAATAACTTATTATCTCGCGGGTTTCCTCGGTGCCGCCGTACAGTGACAAAAGGTCGTCAAAGTACTGCACATCATAGGGAAATGCCTCAAATACGGCAAAGAATGCTTCCAGTCTCTTTTCCGCAGGAAAATTGGGATTCAGAATGCTTTGATAGATATTCTGAGTCCTGGTTCTCTGAGCCGCATTCGGTATCCATATCTTTACACCGTGCTGTCTTAAAATATCTGCAAGTGTAACTATAAACGCCTGATAATCCATAAGCACAAAATAAGACAGACTGTTTATCTCCAGCTGGCTGAAAATCTCCGCCTGCTGCGCAGGTTTTAGCTTTGCCGACTTCTCTATCACCTTTGTTTCTATACCGTCTCTGGCAAGATTGAAGGCTGTTGTGGCCACCAGGCTTGTAACCACTCCTTCCACGCCGTATCCCCAGCCCATAAGTTCCGGAATAAAGCTGGTAAAATGAGCGGTCCTATTGACATTCTGCTCAATATACTCATCCACAGTCTGCACTACTTTATCATAGATCTCCCCAAACATGGCGAATCTTTCAGAATGTAGATCGTATACCTGTTCAAAGCTTTCATCATATACGCCCTGTGCAACAAGCAGATCAAGCGCTCTTTTGGTGATCAGCCCCAGCTGCTTTCCGTATATTTGCGGAACAAGCTCCAAAAAGGTTGTGACATCATGTATGCACTGCTGGTAGTCTCTTCTGAATCCCTCAATGGCTATATCGGCAGCCCCCAGGATTATCTTCCGAAGGCTGTTATACAGATCCATCTCCTTTTCTATTTTAAGAAGCGATCCCCCAACATAGAAATACTGATCGTTCGGAAACACCTGATCCAGCTTGGAGCCGCATGAAGGGCAGAACAGCGCACCGTTAACAACTTCTTTTCCGCAATAAATGCAAATCATATTTTTTCTCCGTGAACAAGATTTTAAACAACAATAAAATTGTATATTATATGCCCCTTTGGTGCAATAAAAATCGGAAATGTCAAAAAAATAATATAAATTAGGAAAAAAAATCCCACAAGTATTAAAAATTCCCCTTGAATGTGATAAATTATTTATATGCGTAAATCTGGGAAAAGGATAATTTCATATATCGCTTCATCCCTTTTGATCGGGGCATTCTTGTCCGGGTGTGGTAATACTGCGCCAACACCCTCCCAAATGTCCGGGTCTCTCCCGGGCCAGAACACGTCAGATTCTTCCGCTGCATCCACTGCTTCAGCTTCCTCCGACACCGGTTCTGCAAATGAATCAAGCACTTCCTCCGAGCCCGTCAAGGGAAGCCGTGACAATTCCATAAGGTGCCTGGTACCGGAAGCCGATGGAAGTCTTCTTTTAAGCAATGATGTGGCACAGATCGATTATTCCCACACCGGGGACGGTTATATAAGTGTTAAATACACCGGAACGGTTCCCATCATCAAGCTGCGTATCACCGGGCCCGATGAGGAGGTTTATACCTACGACCTGAAGACAAATGATTACGAAGTCTTCCCCCTTACCGGCGGAAACGGGCAATACACCGTGGCGGTCTACGAGAACATCGAAGGCACTCAATACGCAGTGGCTATGTCGGAGCTGATTGATGTACAGGTGGAGGACGAGCTCACTCCCTATCTGTATCCCAATCAATACGTTAATTTCACAAAGGACTCAGCTGCCGTCAAATATGCTTCGGAGCTGGTCTACAGTGCGAACTCGGATATTGAGGCGGTGGAGCTGGTCTACGACTACATCGTAAACAATATCACTTATGATAAAGCCTTTGCGGAGAGCAAACCCACAAACTATGTTCCCGATATAGACACCACTCTCAGTACACAGAAGGGCATCTGTCTGGACTATGCGGCTCTCATGTGTTCAATGTTAAGGAGCCAGGGTATTCCCACCAGACTGGAGATCGGATACGCCGCTGACGCCTATCACGCATGGATAAGCGTTCATATAGAGGATAAGGGCTGGGTAAACGGCATCGTGGAATTCACCGGCGATACCTGGCAGCTTATGGACCCCACCTTCGGGGCCAGCACAAACGACGAGGCACTTAAGAAATTCATTGGTGACGGCACCAATTACACACTTCAGAAAATATATTGAGGAAATGAAAATGGCGAATCAAAAGAGTCTTTCAAACGAAGAAATTGCATCATTTTTCAGACAGACCTCCATGCTCTTTACAGCGGGCATAGGTCCCAGAGACGCGATGCAGATCCTGCTGAACGACAGCAAGAATGAGAAAGGAAAAGAGCTTATCACTCAGATAAGGGACACCTGCAGAAAGGGTGAGACTTTTTCCACCGCGCTTTCCGAGACAGGGGTCTTCCCGGAGTATGTTATCAACATGATAGCATTGGGCGAAGAATCAGGTAAAACCGACACCTGTATGAACGCCCTTGCGGAGTTCTACGAAAAAGAACAGGCCATATCCGAGAGTCTCCGTGGAGCACTCACATACCCTGTGGTAATGCTGGTGATGATGCTTGTGGTCATCATTGTACTGGTGGGAAAAGTAATGCCCATCTTCCAGCAGGTATTTAATGAGCTTGGAACCGATATGACCGGTATCGCAGGCTCCATGCTCAGAGTAGGTCAGGCACTCAACAATTATTCCATCGTTTTCCTCATCATATTGGCGGTGCTGGTTCTTTTCTATGTATTTGCAAACCACACTCCCGCCGGAAAGAAATTAAGCCATGCATTCCTTATAAACTTCCCTCTCACAAAGAGCTTCTACGAGAGTGTAGCCTGCGAAAGATTTGCCAGCTCCCTTGCCATCGCCATCTCCAGCGGTATGGACACTTTCTCCGGTCTGGACATGGCAAAGAAAATGGTAGAGCATCCCAGGATGGCTCAAAAGATCGATGTCTGCAAGGAAAAGATCCGCGAGGGATCAAACTTCTCCGAGGCCCTTTCCTCCGCAGAGATATTCAGCAACCTCTATTCACAGATGGTTTCCGTAGGTTTCACCAGCGGTAACCCCGACACTGTATTGATCCAGATAGCGGACTCTTATGAAAAACAGTCCTCCAAAAAGATACAGTCCATCCTCTCCGTGCTGGAGCCCACACTGGTCATCATCCTCTCACTTATCGTAGGAATGATCCTGTTGTCGGTAATCCTTCCTCTCATGGGAATCATGTCCAGCATCGGATAAAAGTAAGTCAGTTTCGGTTAAAATGAATGCGAGATAAACTATGAACAGATTTGAACAGGCATCTCCTGCTCCAATTAAATATGTTGCGCGGATCCTGCCAATAGTCTTCTTTGTGGTGGTAGTGGTGGTGTTTTTCATACTGCTGAACAATGTGTCGGACGATACTGCCGACCGTCAGATGCAGAGTCTGGAAACCGCCCTGGAACATGACATAGCCCAGTGCTATGCCCTGGAGGGCCGCTACCCGGAGAACGTGGACTATCTGGTTGACCATTACGGACTTACCTTTGATCATGACTCATTCGTGGTCCAGTACACCTACTACGGAGATAACCTTTATCCCGACTGTGTTGTCACACGAAAGTCAGGCGTATCCTTCTACTGATCCGGATCATCTGCCGCGGCAGACATATATGAGGAAAGAAAATGCAGCAAAAACAACAGCCACATATAATTGATGTCATATTCGTGCTGGCTCTCTTCGGTGCCTTCGCCTTCTCGGCGGTGATGCTGATAATCGCAGGCTCCACCATTTATCGGAATACCATCAATAATATGCAGTCAAATTTTGAAACAAGGACCTCCTCCTCCTACATCAGCGAAAAGCTCCGTCAGGGCGGGGAAGTGGATATCCTTCACAGCGACACTTCCGGTGATATCATCGCCGTCAAAAGGCTGGTGGATAAGCGTGAATATGCCACCTTCCTCTATTGCAGGGACGGTTATCTCTGCGAACTCTATTCAGCAGCCGATACCGATCTGAGCGAAGGAATGCTGGCGGCGGGTCAGAAGATCACAGAGCTGTCCTCGCTTACCGCAAAGGCAACGGATTCGGATACTGTCATAGAGGTACTTCTGAAGCACGACAGCGGAGCACAGAACAGACTGCTCTTATCCAATTATCGCCGGTAACTATCCTAGAACACGGAGAGAAATAAATGAAACACTCTAAATCCGGACTTTTTCTTATGGAGATGATCGTGTGCATACTTTTCTTCTCACTGAGCGCTGCAGTCAGTGCCCAGATGTTTGCAAAGTCCCATGTGATCAGCCAGACTGCCATAGATGAAAACCATGCGGTCATTGAAGTGAATAATCTCGCCGAAGCCTTTTATTCGGAGCACGGAGATCTTGCGGCTATTTCTGAAAAGTTTTATGACGGGAATACCCTTTTGGCAAACGATCTTCTGGGCGTATATTTTGACAAGGACTTTAATATGGTCTCCCCCGTTGACGCCACCGCTCTCTACGAAGCGCAGCTTTGTATTAGGACTTCCGATGTTAAGGGAATGAAGGATGGAACCATAACCTTTTATGATCATTCAAAGGATGAAGCCAAAACAGTCTATTCACTGGATGTAACCGTAAATGTTCCCTATCTGGTTCCTGTTGATTTTAAGTGAGAAAAGAAGAAATGGCAAAAAAGAGCATTAATCTTAATGAAACACCAAAAAATGCGCCGGAGTTTAAGCTTAACCCCGGCTCCACATCCATTCTTTTGATATTTGTAACTCTCTGTCTTGTAGCCTTTGCTGTTCTCTGCGTTGTCAGCTCAAATTCCGACAGAAAGCTGGGAAACAAAGTTATCACCAGGACCGGTGATTATTATGAAGCCTGCAACAAGGCTCAGACCCTCATCGCACAGATAGACGAAGAGCTCTACAATGCATATTACAAGTCACAAGGAAGCAGCAAGGAGTACTACAATGCTCTGGGCGGTGCTTCCCGTACCTTTGTTATAGATATCGACGAGTCTCAGAAGCTCTACGTGGAACTGGCTCTGGACTATCCCACACCTCCCTGTGAGGACACTGCTCTTTATCACATTACCTCCTGGAGAGTGGGTTCCGGAAGCACCGGTAACCCAGGAGCTGTCACCATCGAGTAAATCTATCCGATGACGGCATCTCTTAACGTCATATAAGCAATTTCCTGCTGTTCACCCTCATAATAAATGTCAAAGGTTCCTGTAACGGTAATGGAATCAAACATTTCCGGATAATCCTCCGGGTATTTGTACTGTTCCTGAGGGACGAATTCCATTCCCTGGGCGCAGCATGCCCTGGCGTCCTCTATAATGCAGGCATAATATTCATTTTCTGTGGAAGGATCATAATAATAGCTGAAAAGCCCTTCGATCTTTACTGTTTTTCCGATGTAATCATTGGGTCTGCACATCATATCATACACTACCGCGTAGATCATATCCGCCGACATACCGGTAATATCTATATAATCCTCTTCGGAAACAGAACCCACATTTCCTATGTATTGATTATTCTGATCCGGCACATTCTGTGTCGTATCCTGAGTAGCATCCTGCGTTGTATCCCGAGACGTATCAGCATCGGGATTTTCATCTATCTCATTATCGTCCATAATGTAGGAATCATCAGGAACGAATCCGCCTGATGCGTCCGTGCCGGAATCACCACTGTTTTCAGTATTATCTGCTTCGCTATTCTTTGCATCTTCCTTTTCAATCTCGGACTGGAGCACCTGGGATATTCCCGAGCCTCCCGTGGTATTGTGGGATCCCACACTTCCCTTTGAGCATGCGGGTACACAGGTCAAAACACCCATCAAAACTGCCGCGATTAAGATTTTTATTCTTTTCATTCTATCTGCCTCCCTTAAACTTTCCGATGACCCAACAAACAAAGAATCCCGCAACATCAACCGCTACGATGGTGGATCCGATGGGAGTCTCTGCCAGGATGGATATAAGCAGTCCCATCAAAGCACAGACCACCGAAATAATAGCGGAAAAAATCGTAACGGATTTAAAATTCTTGAACAGTCTCATCGCAGAAAGGGCCGGGAAAATAACCAGCGCAGATATGAGAAGAGATCCCACAAGGTTCATCGCCAATACGATTATGATCGCGATCACAACTGCAATCAACAGGTTATATGCATTTGCGTTCACTCCGCTGGCCTTTGAAAAATCTTCATCAAAGGTGACGGCAAAAATCTTATTGTAAAAAAGAATAAATATCAAAACCACCAGCACAGACAGGACGATACACAGGATCACCTCTTTCGTGTTCAGGGTGAGTATCGATGTGGCTCCAAACAGTGTACTGCACACATCTCCGGAAAGATTGGATGATGTGGAGAAAATATTCATGACAAGATATCCGAAGGCCAGGGCTCCCACACTTATCATTGCTATTGCAGCATCTCCCTTTATCCTGGCGTTATTGCCCTTTCTGAGAAGAAGTATGGCTGCAGCAATGGTAACAGGCAGTATCAGGAGCATATTATTTGTCAGCTTAAGTATGGTGGCAACTGCCATTGCCCCAAAGGCAACATGTGAGAGTCCGTCACCGATATATGAAAACCTTTTTAGCACCAGTGTCACCCCCAGCAGAGATGAGCAAAGGGCCACCAGCACAGCCACGATGATGGCATATCTCACAAAGGGATATTGAAGGTATCTGACCAGTTTTTCTATCACTTCCATGTCCTTTATACCTCCTCTCCCACAAACATACGGCCCATTGGGCTCTCAAGGTAGCTGCTTTTGGTGCCAAAGAATACTTTCTCTCCGATATGAAGAATATGGGTTGCATATTTAAGTGCCGCAGAAATATCATGGGAGATCATGATAATGGTGATACCCTCATCATTCAGCTCCTTGATGACCGAATACATTTCTGCCGTAACTATCGGATCAAGTCCCGCCACGGGCTCATCCAACAGTATCAGCTTTCTGGTGGCACAGAGCGCTCTTGCCAGGAGGACCCTTTGCTGCTGTCCTCCCGACAATTCGCGATAGCACCTTCCTTTAAGATGACCTATTCCCATTCTTTCTATGGACTCCATAGCCAGCTTCTTTTCCTCCCTGCTATAGAAGGGGCGAAGTCCGCTTCTGGACTGGCATCCGGACAGAACGATCTCCCACACACTGGCAGGAAAGTCCCTCTGAACCTGGGTCTGCTGTGGCAGATAACCTATCTCCTTTTTGGTTAGTCCGTCTCCAAATATAATATTTCCTCCGTATGCATTCTGTAGATGCAAAAGAGTTTTCATCAATGTAGATTTTCCGGATCCGTTTTCTCCTACAATACAAAGATAATCACCCGCATTTATCTCAAAATTCAGATCACTTATGATCGCCTGATTATCATATCCGAGCGTCAGGTTTTCCGCCTTAAGCAGAGCCATGTCTAAATCCTCCGTCTGTACATCCGTACTAGTTCAGCGCGTTCTGAAGAACCTCCAGATTCTTTTCCATAACAGAAAGGTAGGTAGCGCCATCCGCTACATTCTTTGATGTCGTGGATTGCATTGAATCAAGCATCAAAACATCCTGATCCTTTGCAGCAGTATTCTCAATTATCGTATTAGCGATCTTTCCGTCGGAGCTCTCGATGGTCATGATATGATTAAGACCAAGTTCATCAACCTTTCCGGAAAGAAAAACTATTGTCTCAAAGCTGGCCTCGGACTCCGCCGAACAACCTACGAAGGCTGCATAATAGTCAAGTCCGTAATCATCCACCAGATATCTGAAGGGGAATCTGTCTCCGAAGAGAAGAGTTTTAACCGATGCAGATGAAACCGCATCCGCATATTTTCCATCAAGTGCATTAAGCTTATCAACATATCCAGAAAGATTAGCCTTATAAGCATCTGCATTATCCGGGTCGATCTTCTCCAGAGCCTGTTCTATAGAACTGCAGATGACGGATGCATTCCTAAGAGAGAGCCATACATGCTCGTCCATCTCCGGCTCCTCTTCGTGATGATGCTCATGGTCAAGATCCTCATCACCGTCCTCATGCTCATGGTCATGATCCTCATCGCCGTCCTCGTGCTCGTGGTCATGGTCGTGATCATGCTCCATACCTTCCTTGATCTCCTCTTCCTTTACGGAATCTCCCAGGATCTCCAGCAGATTTAATACCTGCATATCCTTATTCACTGCTTCCGAAAGAGCATCTTCCACCCACTCATCCGATTCTCCGCCGACATAGATAAACATATCGCACTCCGCAACCTTTGCGATATCAACAGCCGTAGGCTGATAACTGTGAAGATCCACCCCATTATCAAGAAGCATAGTAATATCATAATTGTCTTTGCAGTCGCCGATAATATTTCTGACCCAGTCATATTCCGGGAATATGGTTACGACTACACTTTTTTTCTCCCCCGACTTAACGTCGTTTCCCGCGCTCGTTGAAGCATTGGAATCTGCGCATCCTGCAAGCATACAGGTTGCAAAGAACAAAGCGGCAAATGCCTTTATAAATCTTTTCATTTAAAAATATCCTCCATTAATAAGCAGCTCTTGAGCCGCTCATATTTGCATTATAATCACAAATTTCTTGTTTGGGGGATATTCAATTATTTAATCTGACTTTAATATCAACGGGACATTTATGAATTATGAACCGATAGATGTTGTTGATAACGGGCCCGATAAAGAATATGGTGGCAAATGCTGTTATGGCAACAACCATGGAACCGGCAAAGGTATTTACCAGTCCTTCACACAGTTCGATCATTTCACACACATGACAGTCTTCACCTGTACACTCATGATCCTGTTCTACCACAGGGAATTCAAATGCCCCGAGATAGACAAACAAAACTACGGCTGCCAGCATAACCGCAGCCTTTTTGATCAAACCATATGCTTTTGTGCTAATACTTGCAGCACCCATCATATTTTTCCTGATCCGTCTATTAGAAAAACATTAGAATAAAATATTTGAACGATTAAATATACATCGAAATGTTTCTGTCCATACCAAAGGACAGGAAGCAACGCTCCCTGTCCTTTAAATCCGCATAAAGCGGTAAATTTTTAATTACTCTTCATCACCTTCGGAATCTTCAGAGATAACAATGGTCTCTGCCTCAGCATCACCGTCGGTTACTTCCTCGAACTCATCAAAATCGATATCGTCGATCTTGTTATCGGTTGAAAGTGCAGTATTGCGGTATCTTCTGAGACCGGTTCCTGCAGGTATCAGCTTACCGATAATAACGTTCTCTTTAAGTCCTACGAGAGGATCGATACGTCCCTTGATAGCTGCATCGGTGAGAACCTTGGTGGTCTCCTGGAAGGATGCGGCTGACATGAAGGAATCTGTAGCGAGAGCAGCCTTGGTGATACCGAGGATGATCCTCTTTCCTTCTGCGGGGCGCTTGCCCTGAGCGATAAGCTCTTCGTTGGTATCTTCGAACTCTACGAAATCTACCTGTGATCCGGGAAGATACGGTGAATCTCCCTTCTCATCTACGCGAACCTTCTTCAGCATCTGGCGAACCAGAACTTCGATGTGCTTATCTGCGATATCAACACCCTGGAGACGGTATACACGCTGAACCTCTCTTAAGAGATAATCCTGTACCGCTCTGATACCCTTGATATTCATAAGGTCATGAGGATATACGCTTCCTTCGGTAAGCTCGTCACCTGCCTCCAGCTGCTGTCCGTCAACAACCTTGATCCTTGATCCGTAAGGAATGGTGTATGCCTTGCTTCTGGGCTGGCCTTCTTCGTCAACACCGGAAACGATAACTTCACGCTTCTTCTTTGTATCCTTGATCTCAACGGTTCCGCCGAAGTCACATATGATAGCCAATCCTTTCGGCTTTCTGGCCTCGAAAAGCTCCTCGACACGGGGAAGACCCTGAGTAATGTTATCTCCCGCAACACCACCGGTATGGAAGGTTCTCATGGTAAGCTGTGTACCGGGCTCACCGATGGACTGTGCAGCGATGATTCCGACTGCCTCACCTACCTGTACAGGCTCGCCCGTTGCCATGTTTGCGCCATAGCACTTGGAGCAGATACCATTCTTTGAACGACAGGTCAGGATTGTACGGATCTTGATCTTTCCTACGGAAACCTGCTCACCTGCGTCGTTGGTGATGGTAATAGGCTTTCCGTCCCTGTCAACACCCTTTTCAAGGATAGCCTTTGCACGGGAAGGAGTGATCATATGATTCTTCTTAACAAGAACATTTCCGTCCTTGTCGCAGATATCCTCGCATGAGGTTCTTCCTGTGATACGATCCTTTAAGCTCTCGATGGTCTCTTTACCGTCCATGAATGCCTTGACATCCATTCCGACGATCTCATCCTTTCCTGCACAGCAGTCATCATCATGGATAACAAGCTGCTGGGATACGTCAACCATTCGACGGGTAAGGTATCCGGAGTCTGCAGTACGGAGCGCTGTATCGGAAAGTCCCTTACGAGCACCGTGTGCGGAAAGGAAATACTCCAGAACGTCAAGTCCCTCACGGAAGTTTGACTTGATGGGAAGCTCGATGGTGTGACCTGATGTATCGGCCATAAGTCCACGCATACCTGCCAGCTGTTTGATCTGCTGGTTGGATCCACGGGCACCGGAGTCTGCCATCATGAAGATGTTGTTATATTTATCAAGTCCCTTAAGAAGTCTGTTGGTCAGCTCCTTATCGGTCTCGTTCCAGGTATCGATAACAAGACGATATCTCTCTTCCTCGGTGGAAAGACCCATGCGGTAAGCCTGCTCGATCTCGTCTACGGTATTCTGTGCCTGTGCAAGGAGTTCGCCCTTACTCTCAGGTACGGTCATATCGGAAATGGATACGGTCATAGCCGCTCTGGTTGAGTACTTGTAGCCGATGGCCTTTACGTCATCCAGAACCTCGGCAGTCTTGAATGCGCCATGGTTGTTAATGACTCTCTCAAGGATCTGCTTGAGCTGCTTCTTACCTACCAGGAAGTCTACCTCAGGCTTTAAGAAGTCCTCGGGCTTGGTCCTGTCAACATATCCAAGATCCTGGGGAAGGATCTCGTTAAAGAAGAGACGTCCGAGAGTGGTGGAGATGGTACCGGTAACGGTCTCTCCCTTGGCGTTCTCTTTAGATACTCTTACATTTACTCTTGAATGAAGAGTGATATATCCGTTCTCGTATGCAAGGATAGCTTCGTTCATATCCTTGAAGTAGCTTCCCTCGCCGGGCTCGGGTCTCTTGTCTCCTACGAAGGTACCTCTCTCCTGAGTCAGATAGTAGATACCGAGTACCATATCCTGTGAAGGAACGGCAACAGGGCCACCGTCTGAAGGCTTCAGAAGGTTATTGGGTGAGAGCAGTAGGAATCTGCACTCTGCCTGTGCTTCCACGGAAAGAGGAAGGTGTACTGCCATCTGGTCTCCGTCGAAGTCTGCGTTGAATGCGGTACATACAAGGGGATGAAGCTTAATAGCCTTACCCTCTACAAGGATGGGCTCGAAAGCCTGGATTCCAAGTCTGTGAAGTGTAGGAGCACGGTTAAGCATAACAGGATGCTCGCGGATAACGTCCTCGAGAACGTCCCAGATCTGGTTGTCCCAGTGCTCGACAAGCTTCTTTGCATTCTTGATATTCTGGCTGATCCCGCGGAATACAAGCTC
>CACXGM010000112.1 GCA_902767075.1 uncultured Lachnospiraceae bacterium | reverse complement strand
TCATCCTGCCCATGATGGATACAGCTCCTGCCTTTTCTGCCTGCCTTCTGACTTCCCTTTCACACATTCCGAACATAAGCGCCGCCTCTTTCGGTCTTACATATTTTTTTCCTGCATAAGGCGTTCTTTCTATGATCTTTAAAAACTGTTTTCTTGGTACGAAAAACGTAAAATCTTCACAGTTGCATTTAACAAGTTCATCCCTTTCTTTTTCCTCTCCCAACCTGATCTCTCCTTTCATAAAATGCATCCATAACGATCAAACTTTTTCCTTAAAAATATGAAAAGTATTTGTCCATCTTTTCTATACTTACAAGCACCATCTTTCCGACCTTTATCGTCGCTTCCGCCATGTTGGAGATCTTGATGAACTCCGGTACGCTCATACCGTATATCCTGGCGCCTTCCTTATATCTGACAAACTTTCTGTCATCGCCCGGAAGGCTCAGCATAACTGTAGAGAAGATCATTTTGGGCACCATATATACCCTGCCGTCACATTCACATCTTACGTTTCCTGCATCCAGTTCATCTTTCCTCATAAGAATCCTCCATCTCCTTTTTCTTAACCATCCGCACATATGGCGGCTCATGAACGGACATTATCTATCACCTGTATCCATATATCTGTTCATCAGCCTCCATGTAAAAAAGCATCCTGCACCGGCACCGGGTATGTGCCGCATTGGTATTCCACCAGCTTTACGAGCCCCTTTTTAGGGAAGTATCATTATCTGAAGTGCCGTCTTTGTCTTATGGCTCCCCGGCCATATTTTGAGCAGATATTTCCCGCTCCATAAAACGCATAATGCGTAATATATCATGGCGTATCTGCTTCGCAACTGGGCGCTTCCCGAAAGTTATGCAAAACACACGATATTCACTTTTCAAGGAACGATTCACAAATCTGTAAAGAGCACATAAAACAAACTGTTGCTTAGTCACTTCCCATATGCTCTTTATCAGAGATGCGAACACTAAGGATCTGCTGACGGACACCCGATCTTTATTATTTTTTTCAAAGCTTTTCGATACCGTTCAAAATGATATCTATCATAACCCTCTGTACGATCTCATCCACCTCTGTTGGATGCATCTCCATCCCCCATGTCGCTGCAATCGCCCTGCATGTATGTGCCGTAAAACCACGATACGAATCAAAGAACTTAAGGACAGCTTTCTCATCCCTGTTTTTAAACTTTTCTATATCTGATTCACTCATGTAGATCTTACTCATTGGCATTACCTCCGAATTCCTCACGTAAGGCTCTCAGGAGCCTGCTTTTGTAACATGATGCGGATCTGGTTTCTACATTTAACGCTTCTGAGATCTCGGAAATGGAATCCCCTCTCATCATCGCAGCGATTATATATTTATCCCTGTCGCTCAGCTGCATAAGAAGCTCTGCAAGTCTGCTGTTTTTTGCCCAGAGGATCTCTTCTCCAAGATCGACTTTTTCATAATCGATCATCCTGTATGGATCCGGTGAACCGCCTCCGTATACTTCCTCAATCAGTTCTGAAGATATACTGTTTAGCCGGATTCTTTCCCGCAGATAAGACCTCAGTTCCTCTTTGACCTGGTTAACTATATAACCTTTTATAAATCTGTCGAATACAACACACCCGTCAC
Source organism: uncultured Lachnospiraceae bacterium (assembly GCA_902767075.1). Lineage (GTDB taxonomy): Bacteria > Bacillota > Clostridia > Lachnospirales > Lachnospiraceae > AC2028. Next base: position 1,726 of record CACXGM010000112.1, on the reverse strand, counting down.
CGTCTCTGTTTTCGTTGGTAACGCCTTTTTCACTGATCATTTTGCCTGCCTTTCTCCAGGCATCCGATCACCGATCCCTCTCCTTACATTTCCCCCTCAACCTCTTACTGCCACCGGGAGCCAAAATGTTGATCGCTTTTCATAGAATTTTCCGAAAAAAGACAAAAAAAAAGCCATGCCCGGCACGAAGGCTGACTTCGGTCTTATAATTGATGTAAAAATGGAAAATGATATACACGGACACAATGCTCCTAGTTTAATCCTACATGCCAAATATTAGCAAAAATTAAGTGTCATAAACTTCCCTCCAAAAATTGGCTGTTGATTAATATGCGGTCATCTGCTACAATCATCTTGCACATAAACATTCATAAAAAACTGTTGCTGATCCTTTACGGGATAACTGCGGCAGTTTTTTTATTTCTCATATTCTTTTTATCTATCCCCAAAAAACTTTCGCCGGATACGGCGAATGTGCGCAAAACCCGGATGCCTAAGCATCCTGCGCACCCGCACCGAGGAGCGGTGCGGAAAAGTCAGCAAGCATCGTGCGTGTCTAGACACACGCACTTTTTGGGGTGTACCCCAAACCCTCTTTTCCAATTATTTTTATGAGGAACTATCTATGGATGATCAAAAGAAAAATACTAAAAGAAACAGACAAAGAAAAATACAGATAAACTTCTATCTAAGCGAAAAAGAAAAGTATGTCCTTGATACAAAATTCAAAGCATCAGGCCTTCGTACCGAATCAGATTTTTTAAGAAGACTTATCCTCTACGGAGATGTCCTCGTACCAGATTTTGAGGAAGTAAGGCAGATGAACCACCTGCTGGGAAAGCTCGGAAACAATATCAACCAGATAGCAAAGAAAGCCAACACTTTTGATAATATCAGCCAGGAGGATATCGCTGAAGTTAAGGAGATGATGAACCGGTTATGGCAGTCACAAAAATCCATCCTGTCAAAGCTACGCTCGGCAGGGCAGTAAACTATATAATAAACCCGAAAAAGACAAACGAGTATGCTCTTGTTGATGCTATCGGCTGCTCTCCTGAGACCGCAGAATTTGATTTTAAATCCTCTATCAGGTTTGCTACGGAGGTCGAGCATCCCAATCTGGCTTTTCACCTTATCCAGTCCTTTAAACCCGAAGAGACGGATCCCGAAACAGCTCACAGGATCGGGCTTGAACTGTGCGAAAAACTCTTTGGAAATAAATACTCCGTCGTCATCGGAACTCATGTCGATAAGCATCACATCCACAACCATATCCTCTTCTGTGCCGTCGACAATATCGAACATAAAAAATATATATCTACCCGCTCATCCTATATGCGGATCCGGACTGAATCCGACAGGCTCTGCGAAGAGCACGGCCTGTCCGTTATAAAAGATGAGAAGGGCATGTCCATGTCCTACAAAGAATGGCTTGAAAAAAATAAAGGAACTTCATGGAAATCAAAGATAAGGTCAGACATTAAAGAGACCATAAGAGCATCCGTCTCCTATGATGAATTCATAGTAAAAATGCGGGAGAAAGGATACCATATCAAAGGCGCAGCTCCGGATGGATCGGAGGGAAAATATATCAGTTTCCAGTCTCCGGAAAATGGCAGATGGATCCGCGGAAAAGAAACTTCTACCAGCAAAGGGCTGGGCAAGTTCTTTACTCGTGAAGCTATCATAAAACGTATTGAGGAAAGAGCCGCCGCCCGCACAGATA
>CACXGM010000111.1 GCA_902767075.1 uncultured Lachnospiraceae bacterium | reverse complement strand
CTGGGAATAAGGTCCTCGTCCATGATATCGAACTCATCCATTCCGATACTTGTTCTTCTCTCGTCCCTGTATTTTGTGCCGATCTCAATGATCTCTTTACGGATAACACCGAGAAGAAGCTTTTCATCCGCAAGGATTGCCCTGAGTTCAGAAATCTTAGCAACCAATTCATTGTGCTCATCAAGAAGCTTTTCTCTCTCCAAACCGGTGAGAGCACGAAGTCTCATGTCAACGATGGCCTGAGCCTGAACATCGTCAATCTCGAATCTTTCGATCAATCTATCCTTTGCTTCCTGAGTATTTGAACTGCTGCGGATAATACTGATCACTTCATCGATAAAATCGAGCGCTTTCAAGAGTCCCTGTAAAATATGGTCTCTTTCTTCCGCTTTATTCAAACGATATTTTGTTCTTCTGGTAACTACGTCCTTCTGATGCTCAAGATAGCATGTAAGCATCTGAAGAATGTTCATAACCTTTGGTTGGTTCTTATCAAGAGCAAGCATGATGACACCGAAGGTATCCTGCATCTGAGTATGCTTATAAAGCTGATTCAGGATAACATTGGCGTTGGCATCACGTCTTACTTCTATTACAAGTCTTACACCTTCACGGTTTGATTCATCACGGATAGCAGTAATTCCGTCAATCTTTTTCAGCTTAACAAGTTCAGCGATCTTTAACTGAAGATTTGCCTTGTTAACCATATATGGGAGCTCAGTGGCAACGATCTGAGTTTTTCCGTTGGGAAGAGTCTCAATTTCCGTTGTAGCTCTTACTCTTATCTTTCCGCGTCCGGTTCTGTAAGCTTCCTCGATACCACGGCGTCCAAGAATGGTTCCGCCTGTAGGAAAATCAGGACCCTTAACGATATCCATGATCTCATCTATAGATGTCTCACGGTTTTCGTTTACGTTATTATCAATGATCTTTACTACGGCATCAATGGTCTCTCCGAGGTTGTGAGGAGGGATATTGGTTGCCATACCTACCGCAATACCTGTGGTTCCGTTAACAAGAAGGTTCGGATAACGGCTGGGCAGAACTGTCGGTTCTGACTCTGTTCCGTCGAAGTTGTCGACAAACTCAACGGTATCTTCCTTGATATCAGCAAGAAGTTCCGAGCTGATCTTTGAAAGTCTGGCCTCGGTATATCGCATAGCTGCGGCTCCGTCACCGTCCATGGATCCGAAGTTACCGTGTCCGTCAACAAGAGGATATCTCATTGACCATTCCTGAGCCATATTTACCAACGATCCGTAAATCGAACTGTCTCCATGGGGATGGTATTTACCCATGGTATCACCGACGATACGGGCACTCTTACGATGAGGCTTTCCATATTCAACACCCAGTTCATCCATGGAATACAGGATTCTTCTTTGAACCGGCTTAAGTCCGTCTCTTACATCAGGAAGTGCACGTGAGGCTATAACGCTCATGGCATAGTCGATGTAAAAGGTTTCCATTCTTTCTTTCAGATCGACTTCCTGTACTTTGTCGAAAATAGTATCATCCATCTTACTTTCCTCATTTATATATACAGATATCTACGGATTTCTTCGTTTCTTCGAAACTTACGAAATCCTACTTCCATTCGCAATCCGCTAATTTTCTACGAAAACAGTAACTTGCTCATGTAAGTTTAGGTCTTCGATAAATAACAAAATATAAATACAAGTATTTAATTTTGTTATTTATCAATCCCTTTAGATATCCAGGTTTTTAACAAACTGCGCATTTTCCTCGATGAACTCACGGCGGGGCTCAACCTTATCTCCCATCAATGTGGTGAAGGTGACATCAAGCTCAGATCTCATCTCTTCATCATAGTTTACGCGCAGGAGAATTCTTCTCTCGGGATCCATTGTGGTCTCCCAGAGCTGTTCCGCATCCATCTCTCCCAGACCTTTGTAACGTTGGATCTTATTGGTCTGATCACGTCCGACTTCGTTTAATATGCTGTCAAGCTCTTCATCGCTGTATGCATACCAAACCTTTTTATTCTTCTCCAGCTTATAAAGAGGGGGCTTCGCAAGGAATACATGTCCCTGTTTGATAAGCTCGGGCATAAATCTGTATATGAATGTGAGGAGAAGTGTACTGATATGAGCACCGTCAACGTCCGCATCGGTCATGAGGATGATCTTGTTGTAACGCAGTTTGCTGATATCAAAGTCCTCGTTGATTCCTGTTCCGAATGCGGTGATCATGGCACGGATCTCATTATTTCCGTAAATATGATCAAGCCTTGCTTTTTCTACGTTCAGGATCTTTCCTCTCAAGGGAAGGATCGCCTGTGTAGCTCTCGATCTTGCGGTCTTTGCACTACCACCCGCAGAGTCTCCCTCTACGATATAGATCTCGCAGTTTTCCGGATTCTTATCCGAGCAGTCTGCCAGCTTTCCGGGAAGTCCCATTCCGTCGAGAACAGTCTTTCTTCTGGTGAGGTCTCTTGCCTTTCTGGCTGCCTCTCTTGCACGCTGTGCAAGCACGGACTTCTCACAGATAGCCTTTGCTATTGCTGGATTCTGCTCCAGGAAAATAGTAAGCTTTTCCGATACGATATTATCTACAGCACCTCTGGCTTCACTGTTTCCAAGCTTTTGCTTGGTCTGTCCCTCAAATTGGGGATCCTCAATTTTTACACTGATGATTGCGGTGAGACCTTCTCTGATATCATCACCGGAAAGATTGGGCTCATTGTCTTTTAATATCTTATTTCCACGAGCATAGTCGTTGAAGGTTTTCGTCAGTGCATTTCTGAAGCCCTGAAGATGTGTACCTCCTTCAGGGGTGTTGATGTTGTTTACGAACGAAAATACACTTTCGTTAAAGGAGTCATTATGCTGGAAGGATACTTCCACATACACTCCGTTCTTTTCTCCTTCGAAATAAAGAACATCATCATAGAGAGCCGTCTTACTTCTGTTGAGGTAAGTGACATATTCCTTGATACCGCCTTCGTAATAGAACTCACGGTATTTTGATTTCTTTTTCTTTTCTTCTGCCTCGGTATCAGTGGCTTTTGCAGTTGTGACAGAGGTGTCATATTCATAGACACCCTCTTTTTTCTGCTCTTCTACATCCGCCTCAGCTCTGTTAATGAGTTCATTTATCTGGGATTCTTCCAGATCTCTGCCAAGAGCTGCTTCCTTTGCTTCCTCGATCATGCTGTCGGTGATAAACGATTTTGCATGTTCATCATCACGCTCATCCTTTAAGATGATGCGAAGTCCCTTGGTAAGGAAAGCCATCTCACGAAGACGGACCTTTAATATATCAAAATCAAAGATGGTGGTCTCGGTGAAGATTTCTTTATCGGGAAGAAATGTTACCTTTGTACCGGTCTCGTTTTTATCACACTCACCGATTACTTTAAGGTCATAGCTCTTCTTTCCTCTTTCGTAGCGCTGTTTATATACTTTTCCTTCGCTCTTGATTTCTACTTCCAGCCACTCTGAAAGTGCGTTTACTACGGACGCACCTACTCCGTGGAGACCACCGGATACCTTGTAGCCGCCACCGCCGAATTTTCCTCCTGCATGGAGAATAGTAAATACAACCTCTACTGCGGGAAGTCCTGCTTTATGGTTGATGCCCACGGGAATACCACGTCCGTTATCTGTAACGGTACATGAATTGTCATTGTTAAGAGTGACTGTAATGGTATTACAATATCCTGCAAGTGCTTCATCTACTGAGTTGTCCACTATTTCGTAAACAAGGTGATGAAGTCCGCGGCTTGCAGTGGTACCGATATACATACCGGGACGTTTTCTTACTGCTTCCAGTCCTTCCAGAATCTGGATCTGGTCAGCGCCATATTCATTTTCTACCTGAGTATTGCTAAGATTTTCTTCGCTCATGATTACCTCATCTGATCAATAAATCATTGATAATTACATCATTGTTTAATGCTCACCGTGCCTTTGTTAACTTCAAATACACGGTTTAACATGAATCTGTCGTTTACGAATTCTTCCAGACCTGTACATGAAATGATGGTCTGTATATCTCCTATACTGTCCAAAAGAAATTTCTGTCTCTTGCTGTCAAGCTCTGACAACACATCATCTAAAAGAAGTATCGGAGTATCTTTTGTAATATTCTTAACTATTTCAATTTCGGAAAGCTTTAAAGACAATGCTGCAGTGCGCTGCTGACCTTGAGAACCGTATTTTCTGATATCGATCCCGCCGGTCTCAAATGAAAAATCATCTCTGTGAGGACCAACGGAAGTAACCTTTGATTTAATATCCCTCTCATGATTTTTCTTTAATTTTTCTGCGTAACCTTCTTCATCGGTATCGGGTTCATAGATGATCTTTATCTCTTCTATTCCGCCGGAAAGCTTTCTGTGTATATCGTAGATAATTTCATTTAACTGATCTACAAATTGACGCCTTCTCTCAATAACTTTATTTCCGTAGCTGATAAGCTGATCATCCCATATGGGAAGTGTCTCCTTTAGCTGAGGATTAAAGTACAGATCTTTAAGAAGCTGATTTCTCTGATTGACGATCTTATTGTAATTATTGAGATTATAAAGATAAAAGCTGTCTAACTGACTGAGCTCCATATCAATAAATCTGCGTCTGTAGCCCGGACCGTTTTTAATGATGTTCAGGTCTTCCGGGGAAAAAAACACCACATTACACAAACCCATAAGATCGGTAGCCTTTTTAATGCGCTGACCGTCTATGGCTATTCCCTTTGATTTGGCGCTTCTAAGGTGCATATCAACCTTTGTACCTACTCCGTTTTTTTCAAGATAGGTACGGATATGTCCCTCACTGCATCCGAATCTGATTATTTCACTGTCTTTACTTCCTCTGTGAGATTTGGTAGTGGCAGCTACGAAAATAGCTTCGAGTATATTTGTTTTTCCCTGGGCATTGTCACCAAAAAGAATATTGGTGCCTTTATCAAATTCAAGCTCCAGGGATTCATAATTTCTGTAATCCGTAAGCTCAAGTTTATTGATTATCATTGAGTCCACTCACCGATTTAATAACGAATTCATTACCTTCGTATTCAAAAGTATCGCCGTTATATAGCTTTTTACCCCTTTGGGTTTCTGTCTGTCCGTTAACTTTTACCATTCCGTCCTGAATGATAAACTTTGCGTCCACTCCGGACATAACTACTCCGGCAAGCTTTAATGCCTGCCCGAGCTTTATAAATTCATCTTTTATATTAACTGTTTTCATGATCTGACCATTACTGAACCGTATTAAAATTAACAGGAAGAACTACATAGATATAGCTTTCGTCCTCGTTTTTAATAAAGCAGGGTGCCTTTGCGTTTACCATGTAAAGATCGATATATTCATCTTCGATCACTCTTAATGCATCAAGTAAAAACTTAGGATTAAAAGCTATCATAAGATTCTTTCCGGTTTTCTCGATATCGAGATCTTCATTCATGCTTCCGACTATTGAATTGATGCTCATGGTGACATAGTCATCCTGAACATTTAAAACAATGGGCTTTTTATCTCCCTCTTTAACGAGGATGCATGCTCTGTCGATACTGTCAACAAAATCCTTTCTGTTGATGGTGATCTTTGTCTCATAATTTGAATAACTCATCTTATCGATATCAAAGAATTCACCTTCAATAAGTCTGGAAACGATCTTTGTATTTCCAAACTCAAACATAATATGATTATTGCTGAAAGAGATTTCTATATCATCCTCAGCTCCGCCTGTAACGATTTTGCTTATCTCATTAAGGCTCTTGCCGGGAACAATGACCTTTTCATTTTCATATTCATCACGAAGCTGGAGTCTTCTGATAGAGATTCTGTGACCGTCAAGTGATGACAGTCTCATATAATCTCCAAATACTTCGAAAAGCTCACCCTTTGTAGTCTGCTGAACAGAGGATCCCTCTCCTCCGTCTGCAACGGAGAAAATAGTCTGTTTAACAATATCTCTGAAATTCATCTGACTTAAGATGATGGAATTGTTCTTTTCAATATCGGGAAGGTAAGTGTAATCCTCACCGGATTTACCGATAATTGTTATATTTGACTTTCCGCATGAAATAAGTGTTTTATAATTCTGATCAACGTCAATGGTAATATCATCATCGGGAAACTTTCTGACTATATCAGAGAATATCTTTGCTTCGAGAGCAACAATTCCTCTTTCTATTATCTGTCCGTCAATGATGGTCTCTATTCCCAACTCGGTATCATTACCGGTAAGGGAAATAACATCTCTTGTAGTATCTATAAGAATACATTCAAGAATAGACATTGTACTTCTGTTAGGTACAGCCTTTGATACAATATTTACTCCGTTAAGAAGATCTGATTTACTACAAATGAATTTCATGAGTATACTCCTTAAAGAAAATATTTATAAACAAAAGAATAAATATTGGATTCCACATCATAAAAAATACCCTGAATAATTAATTAAATAAATATATTTTAATCTAATTAGTATTAAGGGTTGTTTATATTGCGAAAAACCTTTTATATTATACTATTTTTCTGGAAAAAAATAAATGGAAAACGTGTGAAAAGGGCTCAAATTTTTATAGAATAAGTGGGAGATTATCCACTATACCTTAAAATGCTAAAATGGCTTTAAAAGGGCTTTTAAACGGCAATCCACAGGCTTATGATTTTTATACCTGTATTTTCCACATAATTATACTTACCTTAATGAAAAAAGTTTATCAATAAGGTAAGTATTATATGTGTTTCTTCTTATTATATATAAGACAAATATTTATATCTTTCTTTTGATCTTTATGAAAGCTTTTTGGTTATAAGATCAATTCTGTTTTTAAGATTATCATCGGTAGTAAGTCCGTCTCTGATAACCTTACATCCATGCATTATAGTTGTATGATCTTTTTTGTTAAGCATCTTTGCTATGCTGGTGTATGACATTGAAAGCATATCATTACACAGGTACATAACTATCTGCCTTGGAAGTACGAACTCTGCATTTCTCTTCTGTGAGAGAATATCTGCAGATTTGATCTCATAAACTTCAGCTACGGTATCGATGATATCCTTTGAATTGATAACAACCTTTTCAGGATTGATGATATCTTTGAGAGAATCCATCGCATCGCTGAGTGAAGGTACTCTGTTATTTGTAAGCTTTGCGTTTGCAGCTACTTTGTTGAGAGCTCCTTCAAGTTCTCTGATATTTGAAACAACATTAGTTGCGATATACTGTATGATTTCATCACTGATGGTTACTTCCAGCTTTTCGGAATTCTTTCTTAAGATAGCCATTCTGGTTTCATAATCAGGATTCTTAATATCGACAGTCAATCCCCAGAGGAATCTTGTCATAAATCTTTCTTCAAGATTCTGTATATCCTTTGGAGGCTTATCTGATGAAATGACTATCTGCTTATGAGCTTCATGAAGTGCATTAAATGTATGGAAGAATTCTTCCTGTGTGGACTCTTTTCCTATAATAAACTGTATATCGTCTACCATCAGGACATCCACGGTACGATATTTATCACGAAGCTTTGACATTGATGAAGCGTCACCGCTTCTGATGGATTCGATCACTTCATTGGTGAATTCCTCACTGGTAACGTAGATAACTTTTTTATTAGGATTCTGTTCCAGGATCATATGACCTATGGAATGCATGAGGTGGGTTTTGCCCAGTCCGGGATCTCCATATATATATAGAGGATTGTATACTTCTCCGGGAGTTTCAGCTACTGCAAGACATGCTGAATATGCCAGCTTGTTGTTGCTTCCTACGACAAAATCCTCAAATTTGTATTTAGGATTCAGATTACCTGAATTGATTTCTTTGTTAGCGGATTGGCTGATTCCGGAATTTACAGCATTATTGTTATCAATATCAGCAAGTTCATCTATATCACCGCTGAGCAGAAACTTTACGTCATAGTTCTGACCAATAACTTCACTGATTATAACCTTAAAATAATTGGTAAATTTATCGGTTATATATTTATATTGAAGAGTCTGATCGGACTGGATGATTATATATACCGTATTATTTACAGTTTTGTAATATTCCAGTGGTTTGATCCAGATTTCATAAGAAGTGTCTGTAAGAGTAAACTCCTTTTTAAGGTTTTCACAGATCAGATTCCAATTTGTTTTAATAGGGTCCATATTTATTGCTCCATCCTGAATACGATAGTGATTATATTTTAATATAAAGGTATGTAAAATTCAAAGAATACTTATAAACCCCTGTGTATATCACATTATCCACATGATGTGTATAAGTCAGTTATTCGCATGTATCTGTGGATAAATATATGGATTCCGAGGATAAGTTATAACCATTATTCAATTCAATATTTAGTATTTTTTGAATTTTTGAGTACAAAAACACCACTAATTGTTATGATTTACATAATATTATCCACAGATGTTGATTACTCTGTGGATAACTATAAAAATATCCCCATCCTGTGGAAAACTACGTGGAAAAGTTTTTTTTCTCTTTTTTAGCCTGTTTTTAAAAATGTTAAAAATCCCTTTTTTTCAATGTTTTTAAAGGTTTTTGCTTGACATAAGTCTACTTTTCTTTTAAAATCATTCTTGCTGTTCTTATAAATGATAGGATTTTATCTTATAAAAGGAGGTATATAGATTATGAAAATGACATTTCAGCCCAAGAAGCGTTCACACGCTAAAGTTCATGGTTTCAGAGCAAGAATGTCTACTCCCGGCGGAAGAAAAGTACTCGCTGCAAGACGCGCTAAGGGAAGAAAGAGATTATCTGCTTAAGATACTATTTTAGTTAGGTCACAGAAATGTGACCTATTAGTTTCTTTAAGGATATTAAAGAAAATGATATTTACAGAGTCACTGAAAAAGAATCAGCAATTCCAGACCGTATATAAAAACGGAAGATCCTATGGCAGCAAGCTTTTTGTTATGTATGTCCTGCAGAACGGCACGGATGGAAATCGCATCGGGATCAGTGTGAGTAAAAAAGTAGGCAACAGTATCATTAGACACCGCGTTAAGAGACTGGTGCTTGAAAATTACAGACTACACGAAAAAATGTTTAATAGTGGTTTAGACATTGTAGTCATAGCGCGGCCGGGTGCTGCCACCGCATCGTTTGTCGAGGTGGAGAGAGCACTGATGTATCTCGGAAATCATTTGAATATCATTTCAAATAATGAATAAAGAATATTTTCGGTTACTATGATCAAGAATTTATTAATTGCAGGAATAAAATTTTATCAGAAATATATTTCTCCATATAAAGGCGTAAAGTGCCCTTATTATCCCAGTTGTTCATGTTATGCCATCGAAGCTATACAGGTTCATGGGGCTTTTAAGGGGACGGGCCTTGCCATATGGAGAATTTTGCGTTGCAATCCTTTTTCAAAAGGGGGCTTCGATTATGTTCCCGATAAAAAGATAAAAGGCCATGGACGCTTTATCTCCTGCAAGCAGTAATTAACAAGCGACGTACACATTTAATAATGTAATAAAAATGCGTCGCCGGGAGGTTAAATGAATTTTGGTATTCTTTTAAGCCAGAACCAGACCCCTATTTTTAAGTACATTGTTTGGGTACTTGGAAAGATCATGGAGGGAATCTTTTGGGTTCTCGATAAAATCGGTATTCCGAATATCGGTCTGGCTATTATTGTCTTTACAATTGTTGTAAACCTTATTCTTATTCCCCTTACTTACAAGCAGCAGAAATTCTCGAAGCTTTCTCAGAAGATCAATCCCGAGATCAAGGCTATTCAGAAAAAGTATGAGGGCAAAAAGGATCAGGATTCACAGATGGCTATGAACAATGAAGTTCAGGCTGTTTACGGAAAATACGGTATTTCACCTACCGGAAGCTGTCTTTTCCTCGTTATTCAGATGCCTATTCTCTTTGCTCTATACAGAGTTATCTATCAGATGCCCGGTTATGTTGCAAAGATAAAGGATGCTTTTTATCCTCTTGTATCAAGTATCGCATCTAATGAAAGCGCCGTAGAACTTGTAAAAGGGTTTAAAAATTCGGCGATGTTTGCCAAGCAGTTTACCAAGATCGACGGAGTAAAGTTTACTCTTGAAAACACCATCATCGACTGCTTAAACAGAGCTTCATCTTCAGATTTCCAGAGTATAAAGGATAATTTCGCCAATCTCTCTGCAGATGTGGATACCACTCTTGCAAGTCTTCACAGATATAATAATTTTCTTGGACTGAACATTGGTGATACTCCCTGGTATACTATGAAGAATGCTTTTTCTTCAGGAATGATCCTCCTTGGAATCGGTGCTATCATGATTCCTCTTCTGGCAGGACTCACTCAGTTCCTGGTTACCAAGCTTTCTCCTCAGCCTCAGAATGATCCTGCTGAGCAGGGTGGAACAATGGCTTCTTCCATGAAGCTGATGAATTATTTCATGCCTCTTATGTCTATCTGGTTCTGCTTCACTCTCCCTGCAGGTATGGGAATTTACTGGATTGCCAGTGCTGTAGTCAGAGGCGTGATCATGGTCATCATGAACAAACGCATTGACAAGCTTGATTTTGAAAAGCTCATCGAAAAGAACAAGGGAAAGAATCAGAAGAAAATAGCTAAGCGCAAGGCACAGCAGGAAAAACTTGCATCTTATGCCAACATGAAGACCAGAAATATTTCTTCTAATGCTAATTCCAATACATCTGATTCCAAGCCTGTTGACAACAGAACTCAGTATGAGAAGAGAGTCAGCGATATCTCTAAGAAGGCAACAAATGTCTCCACTAAAGATTCGCCTGTGACCAAATCTTCCGGAGGCGGCATGATGGCAAAGGCCAATGCTGTTAAAAATTTCAACGAAAAGAATAACAAATAAAGAGGATAGAGCAATGGAATATAAAGAGTTTTCTGCAAAAACTGTTAATGATGCCATTACAGAAGCTTGTCAGGACTTCGGTATTACCAGCGATAAGCTTATTTATGAGGTAGTAGAAGAAGGATCTGCAGGATTTCTTGGAATCGGCTCAAAGGCTGCTGTTATCAAGGCTGCCGTTAAGGAAGAATCTATCGAGGATTCAGCAAAGTCTTTTCTTAATGAAGTGTTTAGTGCAATGAATATGACCGTAGTCATTGATACCGCTTTTGATGAGACTGAAAATACCCTTGATATCAATCTTTCCGGAGATGAGATGGGTGTTCTCATCGGAAAGAGAGGAGCAACACTTGATTCTCTTCAGTATCTTGTTTCACTTGTAGTAAACAAGGGCCGTGAGGATTATATCCGCGTAAAGGTTGATACCGAAAATTACCGTGAGAGAAGAAAGGAAACCCTTGAGAATCTTGCAAAGAATGTTGCTTTCAAGGTAAAGAAAACAAGACGTGCACTTTCACTTGAGCCTATGAACCCTTATGAGAGAAGGATCATTCATGCAGCACTTCAGAATGATAAGTATGTTACTACTCACAGTGAAGGTGAAGAGCCTAACCGTAAGGTAGTGATCAGTCTTAAGGACGAAGCCAGAAACGGTTTTTCAAGAAATAAATATTGATTTTTAACTAAGGCAGGTCTTTTTAAAAGGCCTGCTTTTTTGTACCTTAACTCTACCTTATTTATTTTTCTTTTTCTTGTGATATAGGATTTGTGATGATAGAATAATATCTGTATAACTATATCTTTATGTAAATGAAAGGATTGTATTATGGCTGAATTTGAAAAATATGAAGATCCGGCTGCTAAAAAAACAAAGAAGGTTCTTAGCATTATTCTATTTGCCGGAATAGGTATTTTCCTGATCATTACGTTCTTTAGATGCTTTTATTCTGTAAATGAGCAGAGAAACGCTGTTGTTACGCAGTTTGGACAGATCGTTAAGGTCAACACAGCAGGGTTTTATTTGAAGGCTCCCTGGCAGGATGTTCACATGGTGGATATGACTACTCACGGTACCGGTATCGGATATATCGTATCACCCACAGGTCAGAATATTACCGATACTGACAACGGTATCATGATCACATCGGATTTTAACCTGCTTAATATTGATTTCTATCTGGAATACAGAGTGTCGGATCCTGTAGCATATCTTTATAATTCAGAGAATCCGGAAGCAATTCTTTCCAATATCGCACTTGCTAATATCAGAACTGTGGTTTCAAATTATACTGTTGATGAAGCAATGACCACAGGAAAGAGCCAGATCCAGGCTGATGTTAAGGAAGGAATGTTGGGTGAACTTAACAGCAGAAATGTAGGTCTCACCGTTGTAAATATTACGATTCAGGACTCTGCACCTCCTACAGAAGAGATCATTGCTGCGTTTAAGGCAGTTGAAACTGCAAAGCAGGGTGCTGATACCGCTATGAACAATGCATATCAGTATCAGAATCAGAAGATTCCCGAGGCTGAGGCAAAGGCTGACGCAATCCTTCAGTCTGCGGAAGCTCAAAAGCTTGCACGTATAGCAGAGGCAGAAGGACAGGTTGCCAGATTTAATGAAATGTATGCGGAATACGAAAAGTATCCTCTTATAACAAAGAAACGTCTTTTCTTTGAAAAAATGGAAGAAGTTCTTCCCGGTGTCAAGGTCGTAATAACCGATGGTGATACCGAGACAATGCTTCCTCTTGACAGTTTCTTAAATGATTCATCTTTAGCTGGTAATGGCTTGTCCGCTATCGGCGATGGCGCTAATGAGTAAGGGGGTGCTGATATGAAAAAAATAATTTTAACGATCGTTGGAATAGTTGGTGCTTTTATCATTGGCATCATTGCATTTAATTCAACATTTTATACTGTAAATGTAAACGAATCCGCTCTTATCATCAGACTTGGTAAGATTTCAAGTATTCAGTCAAAACCCGGTATGCATTTCCACACTCCTTTTATTGAAAGTGTTACCAAGGTTTATACCGGAGATATTCTATATGATATTCCTGTTTCAGATGTAATCACATCCGACAAGAAGTCTATGATCGCCGATAACTATGTTGTCTGGTCAGTTTTCGATGCAACAAAGTATTATCAGACTCTCGGTGCAGTCAGGGGAAGAGCAGAAGAGAGGATCGAAGCTGCTGTTTACAATGCTACAAAGAATACCATCTCTTCTATGAAGCAGGATGAGATCATTGCAGCAAGAGGCAGCATGCTCACAGATCTTATCACTAAGGAATCAAATACTGATATTTCACAGTATGGTATCAATATTGAGATTGCTGAGATAAAGGCTCTAGATCTTCCCGATGATAACAAGGAAGCAGTTTATGAGCGTATGATCTCAGAGAGAAACAATATTGCTGCAGGCTATACCGCAAAGGGTGAGTCTGATGCACAGAAGATCAGAAATGAAACTGATAAGGAAGTTTCCATTCTCACCGCAAATGCAGAAAAAGATGCTGCAAAGCTTGAGGCAGAGGGCGAAGCAGAGTATATGAGAATCCTTTCGGATGCATACAGTGATGAAGGTAAGGCTGAGTTTTATAATTATCTCAGAGGTCTTGACTCACTTACTGCTCTTAAAGGTCTTAACAAGACTATTATTCTGGATAAGGATTCAGAGTATGCAAGGATCCTCTACGGAGAGAATTAAGTTTATACTGTTTTTATTTCTTTTGCTTTTGGCCTGAACGTTGTTATATGTTTTAGTTTTTGATTCATAATAGTATGAACAGTGAAACAATTGCTGCCATTTCAACCGCTCTTTCGGAGTCCGGTATCGGTATCATCAGAGTGAGCGGTTCAGAAGCGGTAGATATCGTAAACAAAATATTTGTTAGTCCCGGGGGCCGTCACATTCTTAAGGATGTGGCGTCCCATACTATACATTACGGATTTATAGTTGATCCCCGGGATGAAAGTATTCATATTGATGAATGCCTGGTCTCCGTTATGCTTTCTCCCAGATCCTTTACAGCAGAGGATGTAGTGGAGATAAATTGTCATGGCGGAGTATTTGTGGTAAAGAAGGTACTCTCTACTGTTTTAAGTGCCGGTGCGAGGTTGGCTGAACCCGGTGAGTTTTCAAAGAGGGCCTTTTTAAACGGAAGGCTTGACTTATCAGAGGCTGAAGCTGTGATGGATGTGATATCTTCCAAATCAGATTCGTCTTTAAAGGCTTCACTTAATCAGCTTTCCGGTAATATATCTTCGAAGATCAGAGATATCCGAAAGGATATCCTTTATAATATTGCTTTTATTGAATCTGCGCTGGATGATCCCGAACATATTTCTCTTGATGGATTCAGCGAGAAGCTTTATGGCCTATTGGAAGTCTGGTTATCTGAGATTGATAAGCTTATCAGATCAAATGACAGCGGAAGATTTTTAAGAGAAGGAATAGGTACTGTCTTACTTGGTAAACCAAATGCAGGTAAGAGTTCTGTTATGAACCTTTTGCTTGGAGAGGACAGAGCTATCGTTACGGATATAGCCGGCACTACCAGAGATACTCTGGAAGAATATATCCGTCTTGATGATATCGGGCTGAATCTCATAGATACTGCCGGGATCAGAGATACCGATAATGCTGTAGAACAGATTGGTGTTGAACGAGCGAGAAAAGCTGCCGAGAATGCTGATCTGATCATATATGTTGTAGATAATTCGGAAGCAGATTCCTGTAACGTCAGTGATGTAACCATTGGTTATCTTGATATTATGAAGGAGTTTTCTGATAAGAAAGGCATTGTTCTTCTTAATAAGATCGATATTTCAAGAGATCTGCCGGATATAGATTTCCCTTATCCTGTTATTGAGTTTTCTGCAAAGACCGGGGAGGGATTTGAAAGATTGAAAGAGACTATCTCCGATATGTTTTACAGCGGGATAAAAAATGATTCAGACGAGATAGTTATCACCAATATGCGTCACAGGCAATGTCTTGAGGAAAGCAGGAACAGTCTGATCAATGTGAGAAACAGTCTTGATAATGATATGGAAGAGGATTTCCTTTCCATTGATCTGATGGACGCTTATTCTTCTCTTGGCAAGATAATCGGAGAAGACATTGATGATGATCTGGCAACGGAGATATTTTCAAAATTCTGTCTGGGCAAATGATCCTGTTTTTTGTTTGTTTTGATTTTTGTGTTTTATAAACATATTTGTCGCTTCTGACTTTTTGTAATTATATTATATTATTTTTTTTAGTTTTATCGTAGGTGTACTTGTGGACGTTTTAAAGAATACTTTGTGTGAGAATTATGATGTTGTAGTTATCGGTGCCGGGCATGCAGGATGTGAAGCAGCTCTTGCCTGTGCCAGATTAGGACTTGAGACTATTATTTTTACAGTGAGTGTGGACAGTATTGCTCTCATGCCCTGCAATCCAAATATCGGTGGATCTTCCAAGGGACATCTTGTCAGAGAAATAGATGCACTCGGCGGTGAGATGGGAAAGAATATCGATAAGACTTTTATTCAGTCTAAGATGCTGAATGTCTCTAAGGGACCTGCAGTACATTCTCTTCGTGCCCAGGCTGATAAGCAGGATTACGCCCGCAGCATGAGAAAGGTACTTGAGAGCCAGGAACATCTCACCATTAAACAGGGTGAAGTATGTGAGATACTGTGGGAGAACATTGATAAGAATACTGATCCAAACAGTATACTAACCAATGGTTATTCTGATGAATTTTCCGGTAATTCCGATGAAAAGGTAACCAATGGTTATAATTCAGATAACGGGATATCTTATTATTCTTCTGCTGAGAAACGCATTATAGGTGTCCGCTCTTATACAGGAACTACTTATAAATGTAAGTCTGTTATCATTTGTACCGGTACATATTTGAATGCCAGATGTCTTTGCGGTGAGGCTATTACTTATACCGGACCAAATGGATTGCAGGCAGCAACTCATTTGTCTGATTCACTTAAAGCAATGGGTATAGACCTTCGCCGTTTCAAAACAGGTACTCCGGCCCGTATGGATGGAAAGACTATTGATTACTCTAAACTTTCAGAGCAAAAGGGTGATGAGAGAGTTATACCTTTTTCATTTTCAACAGATCCGGAGTCCGTTCAGAAGGAACAGGTTTCATGCTGGCTTACTTATACAAATGAAGAGACCCATAATATAATCCGTGCCAATCTTGATCGCTCACCTATCTATGCCGGTATCATAGAAGGAACAGGACCGAGGTACTGTCCTTCCATAGAGGATAAGGTAGTAAAGTTTTCTGACAAGGACAGGCATCAGGTTTTTCTCGAACCCGAAGGTTTATATACTGATGAAGTGTATGTTGACGGTATGAGTTCTTCATTGCCTGAAGATGTTCAGCAGGCAATGTACAGAACAGTTCCCGGCTTGGAAAATTGTCGTATAGTTCGTAACGCTTATGCAATTGAGTATGATTGTATTAATGCTAAACAGCTTTTTAATTCTCTTCAGTTCAAGAATGTGAATGGTCTGTTCGCTGCCGGTCAGTTTAATGGAAGCAGTGGATATGAAGAGGCAGCTGCGCAAGGATTGATTGCAGGAATAAATGCCTCTATGTATATTCTTGGTCGTGAACCTTTGGTTCTGGACAGAAGTGAAAGTTATATCGGTGTTTTAATTGATGATCTGGTTACAAAGGATAATCGTGAACCGTATCGTATGATGACATCGAAGGCAGAGTATAGATTACTGCTTCGCCAGGATAATGCAGATCTTCGTCTACGTAAATATGGATATAAGGTCGGACTTATTTCACGTGAAACATTTGATGAGATCTGTGAGCGTGAAAAACTGATCGCAGCTGAAGTTGATCGTTTGAAAAATACATTTGTCGGAGCCAGCAAAGAAGTACTTACTTTTCTGGAATCAGTTGGAAGTACTCCTCTTACTACCGGTGTAAGTCTGGCATCATTACTGGGACGACCGGAGATCACCTATGAAAATATGTCGGTTATAGACAAGGGTCGACCGGTATTAGATAAACGTGTTACCGATCAGGTTGAGATTGAAGTTCGGTACGAGGGTTATATCGAACGTCAGAAAAAGCAGGTTGAACATTTCAAAAAGATGGAGACGAGAAAGATTCCTGCGGATATTGATTATGATGAGGTTCCCTCTCTTCGTATAGAAGCAAGACAGAAGTTGAAAGAATTTAAACCCTTATCCATCGGTCAGGCTTCAAGATTGTCCGGCGTCTCTCCGGCAGATGTATCGGTATTACTTATTTATCTTGAGAAGCGTAATACACATTAAAGTCTTCGATTTTATCAGTATTGTATTTGTTATATAGTGACGGATTGGATGCGCACCAGCATATAGTATTCGCACGGACTCCGCTGCTAAGTTCGAATCACTTTACTCAAGGCTAAATCGGCCTCGGACAACTCGCGACGCACATCTCATCAGATGTGCTGCTCGAACAAGTCCTCGACACGATTTTCCGTAAAGTGTTTCTCACTAAGCGCTGCGCCTACCGCTCATCACTATATGCAGGCACACACCCAATCCTGACCGGAATACATTACATACATTTATCTGTTAGCAGATCATCATTATATGCTTGTTATAGTTATATGCTGGTGTACACCTACTCCGTATTGACTGAATTCTATTATAATCTATATATAGTATTCGATAAATAATTGTTTCACGTGAAACATTTTTTGAGGGGTTAATCGATTAAATACAAAATAATGTTTCACGTGAAACATATAAACACTAAATGTAGTATCAATATTTGTGAAACATTTTATGTAAATCATTAGGGAAAACTGTGAAACATTCAGTAGTTTAGAGGGGTAATCACTAGATATAGTACATACTAAAAGGGAAAAGATCAGTAAACAAAGAAACATATATCATAAACATTCGACTGTCATACTATATGGAGGAGATCCGGTTTATGAAGGATACTAAGAAGGAAAACTTTTGGAGCGTTTTACAAAAAGCATTCGGATTTTATAGGAATCCGGAATATATCGAGAGCAGACTGGAAGAAGCAGATGTTCGAAGCGCAATATATATTTCAACGGCGACCATATTACTGGAAATATTTATGCTAATCCGATATATGTTCAAGTATGTATTCCCGGGTAAATGCGAGACCATAGGAGTATATTTTCATTACACCTACGGATATTGGGTAATGCTAATAAGTGGAGTACTCATGTTAGTGTACTCGCAACTCTATATCACAAACAAACTGAAGAAAACAAAACGTCTGAGCAGAGGATTTATATTTATATACTTCTCAATCGGAATATATTTTGGACTCATTACATCATTGAATGATTTCGGTAAGGGAAGAGAGATAACATGCTTCCTGGCAATGATGTTGTATGTCTCATTTATATTTGTGGTCCGTCCATATATTTCCTTGATCATAATGTCAGTTTGCGGAGTGGGTTTCATACTCCTGGTTAACAATTTCGCGGTGGATAGAGAAGGTAATCCGGTTCATATGGAATCGGGCAACATGATAAATTACATTACATTCTTTATCTCTCTGACAGTTTTAACATTAACGATTTATTACCAAAGATACGGAGATGCACAGAAGGCATATAAACTTCAGGTTGCGGCGATCACGGATGAACTGACCGGGGCACCAAATATTGCAAGACTTACAGAAGAGACAAAGGGTTATATTGAAAACTCATTTAGTAAAGGAAAGACTCCTTTATTCCTGGTTCTGAATCTGAAAAATTTCCAGACATATAATGACCGTTTCGGGTATGATGGCGGAAATGAACTTCTTAAAAATCTGCCGCCGGTAATAAAAGAAAACTTTCCGAATGACCCCTACGCACGAATAAACGGGGATAAGTTCGTAGTGCTTACAGACAAAGAAGATTATGTTGATCGGATATACCTGATGCGCTCGAAACTAAAAGAGGCGTTCCCGAAGGAGACATATCTTGATATAAAGGCGGGTGTATATAAACCGACAAGATCAGATGTCCAGCCCAGAAAAGCAATCGACCGTGCGAACTATGCCATGCACACAAATAAACTCAAGGATGGAGAAGTCATTACTGAGTATGATGAAAAATGTCGAAAAACATATAAGCTCAGGCAGCATATTCTCAACAATCTGGACGAAGCAGTAAAGGGCAATTACATCAAGGCATACTATCAACCGGTAGTAGATGATAAGGACGGATCCATCATCGGGTTCGAAGCTCTGGCCAGATGGATAGATCCGGAATTGGGATTCCTGTCCCCGGGACAGTTCATCCCCATTTTGGAAGAATCAAGACAGATTCACAGATTGGACCGTAAGATCTATGATACTGTTCTCTCAAACATGAGAGAATGTATGGATAAGGGACTCCCGGTTTTACCTGTTTCTATGAACTATTCCCGACTTGATTTCGAGTTGATGGATGCTGTCGGCGAGCTGGAACAGATGGTTAAAAAATACGATATTCCAAAGGATTATATCCATGTGGAGATCACTGAAAGCGCATTGACGGATGATGAAGACGGACTTAGAAAAGAAGTTGAAAAGCTTCACGAACTGGGATATTTCGTATGGCTTGACGATTTCGGATCCGGTTATTCTTCTCTGAACGTTTTGAAGGATTTCAAGTTTGACGTGCTGAAGATCGACATGGTCTTTCTTAAAAACTTCAACGGAAATGAAAACTCCCGCAGAATAATCAAAGCGATCATTAACCTTGCAAAGGAACTTGGAATGGAGACATTAACAGAGGGAGTTGAGACTGCAGAGGCAGAAGATTTCTTGAGAAAAGCAGGATGTGATAAGCTTCAGGGTTATTACTACGGAAAGCCTCAGCCATACGAAGAGATCCTGGAGAAAATCAGTAACGGGACTTACAATATCAAAAAATAGATCGGTTTCTTAAAACGACTCTCTGATTTCGGAGGGTCGTTTTGTGCGTTTATATGGGAAAAGGGAAATTTCTTTGTGTAGTTTTATATAACTCCTAATGGTAGACTTAAGCTATAAACACTTGATCGGCAGTATAAACGAAACATTATTAATCAAGGAATTCTGAAATAGAGAAAAAATATACGATTTAACAAAAGAACTATCATAACACGGCAGGAGGTATAACATGAGACTGGGAACATCATCACCGTTACAACATAGCTCACCGGAGGAATGGGCGGAAAAACAAATAAGGCTTGGATGCAGATGCGTAAACTTTCCGCTGAACTGCACAGATCCGGAAGAAAAGATCATAGCTTATAAGGAAGCTGCGGATAAGGCGGGGCTTCTGATCGCGGAAGTCGGAATATGGAGAAACGCTCTGGCATCCGATCCGGCAGAAAGAAAGAAAAACGTAGATTACAGTGTGGGTCAATTACGGCTGGCGGATTTTCTGGGTGCACGCTGTGCGGTAAATGTGGCAGGTGCCTTCGGACCGGTATGGGATGGACACTACAGAGAAAACTTCACGGAAAACGCATGGAAGGAAACCGTCCGCATGGTCAGGGAGATAATAGATATTGCTGATGTAAAGAATACCTACTTTACCCTGGAACCGATGCCCTGGATGATACCCACGGGACCAAAGGAGTATCTGAAACTTATAGAGATGGTGGACCGTGACAGATTCGCAGTACATATGGATATAATCAATATGACTAATTCAGCGGAAAGGTATTTCAACCCCGAAGAGTTTGTTGATGAAGTGGCGCAAACTCTGGGGGACAAGATCAGGAGCTGCCATATAAAGGATGTTCATCTGGGAGAAAAGTACACATTCCAGCTGATGGAATGCGCACCCGGCTGTGGTGAATTTCCTCTCAGATACTATGCGGAAAAGATGAGTGCCATCGATCCGGATATGCCGATAATACTGGAACATTTGAACACGGACGAAGAATATATCAAATATATGGGCTATTTAAAGGAGGAACTAAATGGGATACGATAGAATTTCTGACGCAAACGTCATAACAGCACAGTATATGGATTCAATCCTCATAGAGGAGAAGATCATCGATTCCGTGGTGGCTGATACCGAGATTGAATTCTTTGGCGAAACCTTCAGTATGCCGGTGATGACTCCTGCATTTTCTCATCTCGGAAATTATAACGGAAGAGAATTGACCGGCCTGGAAGAGTATTCCATTGCCGCAAAAAATATGAACATCTTGAATTTCTGCGGAATGATGGAAAATGAGATGTTTAAAAAAATAGCTGACACCGGAGCTAAAACCGTCCGCATCGTAAAGCCCTATGATGACAACGGAAAAGTGAGAGACCAGATGCAGTATGCCGAGTCTGTTGGTGCATTTGGTATCGGCATGGATATAGATCACATTTTCGGCGAAAACGGAGTGGATGTATGTGTCGGTGAAAAGATGGCGGTGCAGACTGCGGATATGCTGCGTTCATATGTGGAATTGACCAAGCTTCCTTTTGTGGTAAAGGGAGTACTTAGTGTAAGGGACGCGCTTGTCTGTGCGGAGATCGGTGCCAAAGCCATAATCGTAAGTCACCACCACGGACGCATGCCCTACGCGGTGCCGCCAATGATGGTGCTTCCGGAAATAAAGAAAGCTCTGGAAGGAAAGGATGTTAAGATAATCGTAGACTGCGGCATTGAAAGCGGCGCAGATGTTTACAAAGCACTGGCGCTTGGCGCGGACGCAGCGGCAGTGGGCAGATCCATGATGCCCGGACTTGAAAAAGAGGGTATTTCCGGAGTTGAAGCCTTTCTAAACAAAGTCAGAAACGACTTGAGATTCATCATGAGCAACACCGGATTTGCAAAGGTTTCGGATGTTGACTCTTCGTCATTATGGTTTTTATAGAAAATCCCTTGATTATTTAGTATAATAATAAATAGATTGCAGAAAACCCGTCTCTTGATGGGTTATTTCTGCTGTTAATTTATTGAATGCAAACAGGAAGATCATAGGGGTTTTTTATGAATGTAAATGAGATCGCGTATATGTACAATTCCGCTCTGACAAACGTAAGGGTATCCCAGACCGGATCTGTTTCTCTTGAAAAGAGTCTGCAAGCTGCCAAAGAAACTCTGGAAAAAAGTGGAGTGGAGGGCTTTTCGTCTTCTCTTAACGAAGAGATATCTAAATTAAATGATGACGAGAGGGTCAAAGCAGCTGAATTCCGCGAGCTGGCCGGGGCGTTGGATCACTCCGTTCTCAGCAATATGGTGGAAGGAGCAACGGACAAAGACCTGGCCCTTATGTCAGAGGAAATGCTGGGAACCTCCAAGGGAAGGGAAGTACTGTCCAAACTGATGGAAGGTCACTTTAACAGCATCGTTCTTTCAGGCAAGGAGGACGATGAGGACACAAACAGCTTTGCAAGAGAATCCGATACTTTCACCGACGCTGTAAACAAAACACAGGACATCATCGATCGGCTGGGAAATATCGCGGATACTGTACAGCCCACGCAGTCGGATGAGGAAGATAATTAACAAATATCCCACGCAATGAGATGAGGAAGAATAATAATAAACAAGGGAGAAAAAAATGAAGGATAAATTGATCAGAATACCGGCAATCATTTCGTTAGCATTATATGGAGCGGGGCTTTCGGCAGCACTTTTGGTAACACTTCTTCAAAACCATTTAACGGGATTATTCTACATATCGGATAAAATGAAGGAACACTTTGTTGTGCCCACTGTCCTTATCAGCCAATGTGTATCTTTTGCCGTGGCGTGCGTTTTTGTATACCTGGTATTCAAATACGAAGGTGACCGCAGACGAATGATCGGCATAATAATGTTTGCTGTTATGATAGGAATAGGAGTGTTTTTTATGCCGGTGCAGCTTGTAACAAATTCTGTTTTAATAAGGATAAACGGGGCAGAATATGTGGCAAAGTATTCTTCGGTAACAACTATGGTCAGCGCTGTTACTTCCGTTTTTTCTTTGGGTGCTTCTCCCCTTTATTTTGTAGCTGTCGGAAGATATGGGATCACCCCCAAAAGCGAAATGTGATCTTCTGAAAACAGCATCTGAAAAAATATACAGAAAATTAATCCAAACAAAGAATCAGGCACAAAATGAACAGTATAAGAATCAGAGAAGTCACATCGGATGATGCTGCAAGGCTCAGTGAGATATATGCATATTACGTTGACAGAACGGCCATCACTTTTGAATACGAAGCACCGGATGAGGAAGAGTTTCGCAACAGGATAAAGAGTATTATAGAAAGCTATCCGTATATTTGTGCGGAAGAGGATGGGAAAATCCTCGGATATGCCTATGCATCCAGGTTTCGTCCCAGAGCTGCATTTCTTTACTGCGCGGAAGTCAGTATTTATATTGACAAAGGTGTCAGAAAAAGAGGACTGGGCCGTATGCTATATGAAGAACTGGAAAGACGCCTTAAGGAACAAGGTATTTTGAACCTGTATGCGCTGATCGCAAACCCTGTGGATCCGCAGGAAAAGGATGAATATGTTGACACCAACAGCTACGATTTCCACGAGCATATGGGATACGTCGAAAATGGCATTTTTCACAAATGTGGTTATAAGTTTAATCGTTGGTATGATCTGGTCACCATGGAGAAAAATCTTGGCGAACACAGGTTTTAGGATAAAAGATATTTACCGGGAAACTGTTTGGAGTCGGAAGGAGAGGTTATGATGAAAAGACAGAGTATTATTAAGAATGTTTTGACTGCAGTCATGGTTGCTTCTTGTATCATGTTCACCGCCTGCGGAAAGGGGCAGAACGGCGGCCCTATAAATACGGGTGATAACGGAACAAACGTATCGGATAGCACCGACGGTGAAAAGCCCGGAGACACAGATGGGACGGGTACCGAAGCCGGAAACACGCAAACCGGTCAGAGTGGTGAAGCCGGTCCTACAGAGTCAACCGATGGAAAGATCCACGTCTCTTCTGCGGAGGAATTCTTAAATGCCATAGCTCCGGATACGGATATAGTTTTCGAGCCCGGAAAGTATAATCTGAGTAATTACATTGAGTCGGATCTTGATGTCGAAGATTGGAATAAAAATCACAGATATGCGAAGATCAGAAATCAGTTTGACGGTTATGAACTGGTGATACAGGATGTATCGGGATTAAGTATTTCCGGTGGATCCGACAATGCTGCGGACACGGAGATCGTGATCAATCCCAGATATTCTTCCGTCATCTGGTTTAATGCCTGCAATGATATTGAGGTATCAAACGTAACCATGGGTCATATCGAAGGCGGAGAATGTATCGGTAATGTTCTCGACTTTGATTATTGCAGTAATGTTACCGTGAAAAATGCTGATCTCTACGGCTGCGGCGTTTATGCGATAGGAACCAGCAATTATACGGAGAATGTTCATGTGGTGGATTCCACATTGAGAGACTGCAGCGCCGGCCCTCTTTCCATCGACAGACCTAAGGGAGAATATCTCTTTGAAAACTGTAAGTTTACCGGTTCCATGTTTGGCGGTTCTGTTTTGTCTGAGGAAAAAGTCAATATCAGATTCGTAGACTGTGTCTTCGGTCAGGAAGAGTCAAATTTCTGGAGTTATTTCGAGGATGCGGTCATGGAGAACTGCGATCTTCAAGAATCTACATACTATCCTGAATACGGTTATTCCGATGAAGAATATGAAACCTTTAATACCGACGATCTGACTTTGGTATCCTTTGACGATGTAATGCTGGACGATTCGACCTGGAATGGCTTTGCCCGTGTGGATTCATCCAACGGAAACACCGATTATCTGGATACTTACAGTGCAGAGGAGCTTGATACTATCAATCTTTCCTTTGGCGATGAAGGAAAGGTTTCCTTTAACTATTTCGGTGAGGAGGGAACCTATACCTGGGAGGTTCTGGATGAGAACCAGGCTGTTCTTAAAAACGATGATGAGAATCTCTATTTTGAAATGTATGAAAACAGCTATCACAGCAGATGGCTTAAGCTTCAATACAACAACTATGTGATCTGGATGATCCAGTAAACAGGCAATAGATAAATGCGAAAAAAGATTACATATCTCATCGCTGCGATACTGTTAAGTTTTATTCAGTTTGTCAGGACCACCCAGTACGAAGGGGCTTTTCTGCCGGCGGTAAACCTTACCGGTATTGCCATGATGCTGATCATATTCAGTATTATTCCGCGAAAGAAGATTTTTAACATTCCAAATTACATATATACCGGTGTGTGCTGTGCGGCTATGATCGCGACTTATATATATTGGAGAAGCACCCGGAGCTTTCTGATCCTGCACTATGAGACTGTCATCCTGAATGTGTGGTGGCTGGGCATTGCCTTGAGGTATCTGTTTGATCATGTCTTTTTGCAGCAAAAGGGCAAGATAAAGATTGGTGTTGCGGGTATCCTTTGGTTAGTCTTCACCGCCCTGACGGTGATCGGCCCTTCGGGAAAATGGTGGCCGCTGTGGTTCTTCCTGATGTTTGGGACATATTATATTTTGCCCTTTTCAAAGGAAGATCTTAAGGATCTTTACGACCAGCTCATGAACGGAACCATCATTTCCTTTTTCCTGCTGCAGGGATTTGCCTATCTTTTCAGACCCTATGATGATATCAGATACAGCGGTGCCTTTGTAAACTGCAATGATATGGCACTTTACTATCTGATAGTATATGTGATGATCCTCACCAAGCTTCATCTATTTCATGTAAGAAGGGATAAGCTATGGAAAAAGATAGTGTTCTTTCTTGGGGCCGGGGCGATGCTGGCATTTCAGTTTGTTACCCTGGGTCGAACCGCCTGGGTGGCATCCTTTGTGATAACCATTGGTTACGGTATTTTTGTGGTGATCATCAAGTGGAAGGATAATATCGGAAGGGCCCTGTTAAGAGGGGTCTCTTTGCTGTTATGTATGGCGCTGGTGTTCCCCATAGTATTTTTATCGATACGTTATCTTCCCACAGTACATCCCCATCCCATCTGGTTTCAGGATGAATACAGCGAGGCCAAGGTCCACTCCTGGGATCCCAGAGATTCGGAAAAGTATACCGATATGGGTGAACTGCTGGATGCAGCTCTTGGCAGATTCAGTATGGTATTCGATTTCTTTGAAAAGAAAGCCGGAATATCCACGGATTCCTATGGAGCGGAAGAGGATATAACGAAAGTAAATGTTGATATCGTGACTGACAACTGGGAGACGGATTCCATTTCAGCAAGAGTAAATATTTACAAAGGATATCTGGAAAACTCCACCTGGCTTGGCCGTAACGAAAACACCTATCAGCTCTATTACGGAGACTCTGACAGGAGAATGTGGCACGCTCAGAATCTGTGGCTTCAGGTAATATTTAATTTTGGGTATATCGCCGGAGCTATATTTCTTGTTCTGACGGTATGGATCTTGATAATCAGATTTAAAAGCGTCATCAAGAGCGATAATCCGTACAATGTTTTGGCGCTTTTACTTACACTTGTGTTTTTTATATACGGGATGATGGAGCTGGTGTGGCTTCCGGGACTGATCGTCATGACATTGTTTTTCCTGATGCAGAAGAAACTTCCGGAATAATATGGAAAAAATAAAATTCAAAGGAAAACTGAATATATCACTATTAGTAAAATGCGCTATCGCTCTTGTTTTTCCGGCGATCGTGTGCCTGGTGTATTGCGCGGTGAGACATGTGGGTATAGGTGAATTGTTCCTCCCCGCATCCTACAATAATGATTGCGTATTTTATTACAAACAGATAGAGGCGATCCTGAGCGGGGGAGTACCCGATGGTTACTTTGGCTTCAATGAGAGCAGAGCCGCAGTGGGCGGACTGGCTGCCTGGAGCCCGCTCATCTATTTTCCCTGGATCGTGTGGGGGCGGATCTTTGGATGGAATTTTGCATCAGTTCTTGTCTGCAATGTGGTTTTGTTTGGAGTGGCACTGTGTCTGTTCACGTATCTGACTAAGCCCGGAGATCTTTCATTTGGACTGTCTCTTGGGGCGCTCCTTTTGTTTCCGAGTTTCCCCATACACCTCCTGAATGCACTTCCCGAGGCAGTGGTGGCATCGGTATTTATAGTCTTTCTGGGGATGTCTGTAAGATGCTGTGACTTCGCTTTTTTATCAGGTTCCGGGACCGGGAAAAATGAGGATCAAAAAGCGATACCCTATATAGTCGGAGCCTTTATAGCCGGTTCGTATTTAACAGTCATCAGGCCCTATATGATAGTGTTCCTGGCGATCCCTGTTTATGTGCTTATCAAAAGATACGGCAAAAAAGCAATTGCCGTTTCCGCTGCAGGTTTGATCGCGACATTGCTTATATATGTTTTTGTAAACAAGTATTTCACTGCGGATTATTTTTCTCCCCTGTTTGATACCGGTATCGTGAAGCTGGCTTTACAGGGCAGGATCGAGGAAGCCTTCTGGTCCGCGGTATATGTTGTGAAGGATATGTCCGCGGGGATCGGATCCTTTGTTTTATCCGCATTTGATTTCGGGTCCACCGCGGGAACCCAATATGTCCTGGCTTTTCTGGGTGCGGTTATCAGCGCTGTCCTCTTTTTTGATAAAAAGGAAAAGAGCAGGAGACTTGTATATCTGGTGTACTTTATAGCGGTGGTGCTTCTTTTCGGAGCCATTGTGCTGTTCCTTCAAAAGGCAAACGAGGGTGCAAGACATCTGTGGGTATTCTCCGTTGCCGGGTGTCTGCTCATACCGGAAGCGTTACGGGGAGAAGTAACCGATGGTTACGCAGGGAAAAAGGGACGGATCCATTTACCGTATTATTTTCTGAAATTATTTTCTGTGGTGATACTCATTGTGTTTATGCTAAGGGGAAGTATTGTTCCCACAGACTATGATATCCCCATCGGGACGAAGGAGCTGCGCGAAGAGATCTCACTTTGGGAGGAGGCTTTCAAGTCGGTCAAACCGGTGGATAAGACAACCAATGGTTATGAGAATACAGTGGCCTGGGTTTTTGTCGATTATGATGGAGAAGATATGATCGTGACGGAATACGCACCGTTGTATGTTCTTCCAAAGAAAATGGGTATCAGCTGCTGCTATCCCGATCACATTCTGGATGATCTTGACTCAGTAAAGAGCAGGTTCATATACACGGATTCAAGAGGAAAAGTTGCGGCGCTCTGCAGCGAAAAGGGTATGAGCGTTG
Organism: uncultured Lachnospiraceae bacterium; assembly: GCA_902767075.1. Lineage (GTDB taxonomy): Bacteria > Bacillota > Clostridia > Lachnospirales > Lachnospiraceae > AC2028. The sequence goes on along the minus strand of CACXGM010000111.1, from coordinate 7,196 downwards.
TTGCAAAGATAGGCAATACGATTATTTTTGAGAGATCACATGAATAAACTCAGCTTTCTTAATCTTTCCAAAAAGAGAATGATCATTTCCCTCATCACGGCGCTGCTGTTTTCGGTTATGTGTGTGGCGGGTTTTCAGATGGAGAATAGGGGGCATCTGTATTTTTCAGTGCCTGTTCTGATAGCTTTTGTCTGTACCTTTGTGGGCGGAGCGGTTCTGGTATTGTTCCTGTTCTCTGTATTTGAAAGAGCCGGAGCAAAGGAAAAAAAGAAAACTCTTTTCCCCTGGCCATATGCGATACTGATCTCTTTTGGCGTACTGATGATCCTGTATTTTATTCAGTTTCTGGCGCTGTATCCCGGACTGTTTGTATTTGATGCAGCCTGGCAGCTTGATATGTTCAGGACCGGGCAGATCACGGAGCATCATCCGGTGCTTCACACGGTGATCATGGGAAATGTGATCGAGAGATTTAAGAGCGATGACTGGCACATAAACAAGGGGATCGCCACATATATCATCATACAGATGGCGGTGAGCGCGGGATGCTTTTCGTATATGCTTTCCTTTGTTTACAGGAAGACAAAGAGCATTTTGATCTATTCACTCAGCACTGTCTTTATGGGGATTTTTCCCGCCATAGTGCTGCAGGTGATGTCCGTTACAAAGGATTCGCTGTTCCTTGCATTTTTGATCCTGGGCGCGACTCTTAGTATTGAGATGATAATGGAGACTGAGGATTTTTTTTCTAACCCGGTTCGCCCTATACTTTGGGGAGCGGCGGTGCTTTTTTCCATGATCTTCAGAAATAATTGCGTTTACGCCATTCCTTTTCTCGCAATTGCACTCTTTGTGTTCATCAGGAGATACAAGCTGTCTTTCCTGCTTTTGTGCATATGCACCGTGGTGCTTTTTGTTTTTTACAAGCTGATCTTTGTAAATGCATTTGTCATTGAGAAAGAGGACGGAAGAGAGATGTTTTCGGTTCCCGCTCAGCAGCTGGCAGCGATCTACAATGACGGATCCGCTGATATGGACAGTGAGGAGAGGCGGATCGTAGAGCGGCTGATCGGAAAAGAGGCTCTTGGTGATTATGTACCTACTATGGCGGATAATACTAAAGCGGGCCTTGATATGGAGTATTTTAAGGAGAACCGGACCCTGGTTGTAAAGACATATCTTAGCCTGATCGGTAAGAACCCAAAGACCGCTATTGAAGGATTTCTTTCAAACTGCCTGGGCTTCTGGTACCCGGGATGTGAACTGACTATTTTTGATGACGGAAGGAAGGGCTACTGGGTAGTGGGTGAGTATCCACCGGCGGTGATGAACTCAAAGCTTCCTTTTTTGCTGAAATATTTTGAACTGTTTAATGATTCAGACTTTGTTATGAAAAATCCGGTGACATCGCTTCTATTTGCGCCGGGAACATTTTTCTGGTTGTTTGTATTATTTTTTGCGTATGCGATAGATGGGAAAAAAATATCGTATATTCCTGTTTTTGCATTTATTCTTGCACTATGGCTTACATATCTGCTGGGGCCGCTGGCTATGGTCAGATACGCGATCTATCTGTACGGACTGGTGCCGATCTATCCGGCTCTTGTAAGATCGGATGAAGGATCCCCTGAATGATGGTATATGAGGAAGGGTTATAAGCGGAGGATTACTTAAATTGATTTGCGGAAAGAAAACAGTGGCTCTTTGTACATCCAGAGTCTACGATCCAAACACACACAAGCTTATAGAGACGCTGAACGAAAGTTTGAAAACACAGGATATCCAGCTTTTTGTTTATGCGATGAATGCGGATATCTATTGGGATGAGAATTCCATTCCCGCAGAGGCGGATATCTTTGACTATGTGCCATTTGACAGGGTAGAGGCCATCATTTTGATGGATGAAAAGATAAAGAGTAAGACTGTCGCCGGAAAAATAGTTTCCCGTGCGAAAAAATTCGGAGTTCCCGTTATTGTCATAGACGGAGAGTATGAGGGAACCATAAATATCGGGTTTGATTATGCGGCCGGGTTTGAGGCTGCGGTCAGGCATGTGGTGGAGGATCACGGCATCCGGGATGTTCACTATATGGCGGGCTTCAAGGGAAACCAGTTTTCAGAAGAGAGAAAGGAAGTCTTTAAAAAGGTCCTGGCGGAGAACAAGATCCCCTATAATGAGGAAACCATGGTCAGCTATGGCGAGTTCTGGGCTACACCCACGAGGATCTGTACTCAGAAGCTGATAGATGAAAACAGACTTCCGAAGGCCATTATCTGTGCCAATGATGTAATGGCTATAAATGCAATTGATGTGATAAAAAAGGCAGGACTGTCAGTTCCTGAGGACTGTATAGTAACCGGTTTTGACGGCTATGATGAAGTATTTGTCATGACCCCCGCTATCGCGACGGTGACATGTGATATAAATCGTCAGGCGGAAGCTACGGCAAAAATTGTTTTATCTGTATTGCAGGGAGAAAAAACAGACCCCGAGGAATGTAGAGTGCTGCCTACCTTTATTCCAAATGAATCCTGCAAGTGCCCAAGGGCTGCGGATCTGGCTAATACTGTTGCGATGAACAGGTTAAATGCTTCCTTTTATCGCTATCAGGACGACATCGGAAAGATCCACTATATGATCGGCAGGATGATGACTGCCAAAGACGGGGAAGAGGCAGTGAGTTGCATCCAGCGAGATTTTGCCAAATATATGTGCTGTATCGCAAAGAGTGAATGCCTCAGAACGGACAAAAACTATTTCCTGGAGGATCTGGAGAGCGAAGGATACAGCGTGATCTATGACTCGGGCTACGACGGAAAGCAGATACAGGAATTTGATGTCAGAGAAATTGTTCCGAGACTGGATGAGATCTGTGCCGGAGGATATCCCTTGATCTTCCAGGCTCTCGATTATATGGGAAAATTCATCGGCTACGCCTGCTACTATTATCAGACATATGAGATCACGGAGTATGCGAAGACTCCGAATATCACGGAGATGATAGGTGCGGGATTTGGCGGATATCTGAATATGAGATGCCAGAAATACCTGCTGGCAAAAGTTGAAAATATGTACAAGTATGATGCGCTGACGGGATTGTACAACAGGCTTGCTTTCCTGACAGCCTTTGATACTTTGAAGAATGATCCGGAAAACAAAGGTGTAGAGCTGACTGTTCTGATGTCTGACTTAAATCACCTAAAGAGTATCAATGACAATCTGGGACATGATGCCGGGGATCGGGCTATCGCAGCGGTGGCGACCGCGCTGAAAGAAAACTCCCCCGAAAACGCGCTGTGCGTACGTTTCGGAGGAGATGAGCTGATTGCATTTATTCCCGGAAAATGTGATATAAAAGGTATCCTCAGTGGAATCTCAAGAGATCTTGAGATGGCAACACAAGAAAACGGATTTGAGATCAGCGCCAGTATCGGATATTATCAGACCGCTATCTCCTCAGAACTTAATTTTGAAGAGGCGGCCAAACATGCGGACAAGTCTATGTATATCGAAAAAGAGAAAAGCAGATCTTCGTCCGCCGGGGCACAATGAGGATTCAGAGTGCCCGCGATATCGACAGGAAGTCAAGCATTTGAAAGGTTTATCAATCCAGGGAGCCGAGGTATTTGGGCACTTTATTTTCAGCGTACTCAACAGCCTGCTCCAGAGTCATACCGTGGAAAAGTCCAGCGGCAAAGTCCCTGCCGGACTTTTTGTCGTCTACAAAGGCTCCTACTACAACGCCGGGAAGGGAGCTCTCCGGGGAGTTGGGAGCATTGGGCCCGCCCAGATCGGTGCGGCACCAGCCGGGATCGGTGATGTTGATCATCACATCGGTTCCGTCATATACATTTGCCAGGTCCATGGTGACCTTGTCCAGTGCTGCTTTGCTGGCGGAGTACCCTGCCTGCTCGGGCTCTCTGCGTATTCCGCTGGTAGTATTCACGATCCTGCCGAAGCCTCGCTCGGCCATCTTGGGCAGGAAGTGATAGCAGATCATCATAGGTGCGATGGTGTTGATCAGGAAGCTCTGCTCATAATCTGACACAGGTGTCTTTAAATAATCTACTCTGTATGCGACCTGTACTCCGGCATTGTTTAACACTATGTCGATATCTTTTCCCAGAGCATCTATTTTTTCAAGCATCTTCTGAACTTCTTCGGGCTTTGATAATTCGGCGCCAACGGCAATGGCTTCCACGCCAAGGGCCTTTATCTCATTGAGAGTAGCCTCGCAGTTTGCTTCGGTTCTGGCCTGAATGATGATATTACATCCCATTTTTGCCAAAAAGAGAGCAGCGCCTTTTCCGATTCCTCTGGATCCGCCGGTGACCAAAGCCCAGCGATTCTTTACATCTACCATAAATACCTCCGTTTATTTTTATGTATTTAAGTGTGACAGTTCTATATTTTAAGTATAACAAAACCCGCAATGTTTTACTGCTGCAAAGTAAGTGTGACTGACTTTGTAAAACATTAAATGCGGGTTATGGCATTATAATAATTCAAGATAATCGGCTTTTCTATCTGATGATTACAAAAAAATATAAGAATATTTCTTTTTTACAAGAAATTTTTAGATTATTCGGTGATATTTACGTATATTTTATAAAAGGGGCAGATTAGAATATGGGTATAGAGTTATGGAGTCGGCGGCCTTTGATCATTTGGGCCGGCGGCAGGAGATTGTGCAATTAAGAATACGGAGGTGTTTCATGAAAGCATTATTTATCGGCGGAACGGGTACGATCAGTATGGCCATCGTAAAAAAGGCTGTTGCGGACGGTTGGGAAGTGTGGCTTCTGAACAGGGGAAACAGGTGCGCAGAGGTACCGGAAGGAGTTAAGTTCATCACAGCGGATATTTATGATGAGGCCGATGTTGCGAAAAAGATCGAAGGAATGACCTTTGATGTGGTCAGCGAATTCATCGGATTTACAGTGGATGCGGTGGAGCGTGACTACAGGCTTTTTAAAGGAAAGACCAAGCAGTACATGTACATCAGCTCTGCTTCCGCATACAACAAGCCGGCAGCGAGTTATATTATCAACGAAGGAACTACCCTGGCAAATCCTCATTGGGAGTATTCCAGAAACAAGATCAAGTGCGAAGAGTTTCTGATGAAGAAGTATCGGGAGGAAGGATTCCCCGTGACCATCATCCGCCCCAGCCACACCTACGATGAGAGAAGTATTCCTCTGGGAGTGCATGGAAACAAGGGCTCCTGGCAGGTGGTCAAGAGAATGCTGGAGGGTAAGCCTGTCATCATTCAGGGTGACGGAACTTCTCTTTGGACTTTGACGTTTAACAGCGATTTTGCCATTGGTTATACGGGGCTGATGGGCAATCCTCATGCCATCGGGGAGGCTTTCCAGATCACGGGAGATGAGACTCTCACCTGGAATCAGATTTACCGGACCATCGCGGATGCGCTGGGTGTAGAGCTGAAGGCATACCACGTATCAGCGGAGTATCTGAGCGCAGTAGGAGACAAGTACGGATATGATTTCGAGGGTTCCCTTCTGGGTGACAAATCCGTGTCCGTAGTCTTCGATAACAGTAAGTTAAAACGCGCGGTTCCCGAGATGTGCACCCACGTATTATTCCAGCACGGCGTCCGTCGCGTCATCGAAAACGTCCTGTCTCACCCCGAGCTTCAGACCGAGGATCCCGAGTTCGACGCCTGGTGCGACCGCGTCATCGCCGCCCTTGAAAAATCCAAATCCGAAATCTGACCCCCGGGGACGGAGTCAGTGGTTCATTTTTTGGCCTATGGGGACGGAGTCAAGGGGTCATTTTTTTCCAGATATATCTGAAGTATATGATCTCTGCGATAGCAGTCAGAGTCCAGGAAAATACATAGAGAAGATATATGGAAGAAATTGTCTTGAAGTGGGCAAATACGGTGTACATCCAAATTACACGGAACACGCATGACCCCATGATGACGATCACAGTTGGCATAATGCTTTTTCCAAGGCTTCGGGACGCAGATATAGTGCAGTCCATAAAGGCAGAAACGCCGTAGGACAGTCCCATTATCGTGAGACGGTAAATGCCTTCTTTTATTACATCCGGATCCTGAGTAAACAGCGACAGAAACTGCTTTGAAAATATGACAAGAAGGACTCCCATCACGAGGCCGGTCAGAAATGAGTAAAGCAGGCATATGAAATAGCTTTTCAGTGTCCGGTCTTTTTTTCCTGCGCCGTTATTCTGACTCATAAAGCTGGTGCAGGCGGCGTAAAATGCAGCCATGGCATCATAAACCAGCGCATCGGCATTTGTGGCGGCGGAATTTCCCTCCACGATAATGGGCGAGAAGGAATTGACACCGGCCTGAATGAACAGATTTGCGAACTGGAATATGGCATTTTGGATTCCTGCTGGAAGCCCCAGGGAAATGAAATCTTTCGCAATGGAGGGATCGATCCTTAACTCGGGAAGAGAAAGACTGTAATCGGCTTTTTCTCTGAAAAGTGTAATGAGGATCAGCACTGCTGAAGTATACTGAGAGATAACGCTGGCAATGGCGACTCCGTCCACACTCATTTTAAACACACATACAAACAAAAGGTTAAGGACAACATTGATCAATCCTGACAATGTGAGAAAACGCAGGGGTCTTTTAGTGTCCCCTGCCGCGCTGAGTACGGAATTACCGAAATTATAGATTGCCAGGGCGGGCATTCCGAGGAAATAAATACGAAGATACAGCACGGCGCTGTCCATTAGGGAAGCCTTTGTATGCAGCGCAGAAAGTATCAAACGCCCGAAAAACTGCCCGATGAGCAATATAAGTATGCCTGCTATAAGACAGATGAGTCCACCGGTGTGAACGGTCTTTCTTACTCCCGGACGGTCATTTGCACCTAGATAGTGCGCTGTCAGAATATTCGTTGCGGAGGAAAAGCCCATAAGGACTGAAGTGAACAGGGCGACCAGGATTACGGTGGAACCGACGCTTCCCAGGGCTTCCGGACCGGAAAAGGTGCCTACAACAGCCACATCTGCCATATTGAAAAATACCTGCAAAAGATTTGACAACATGAGCGGAAGCGAAAAGAGTATTATGTTTTTCCATAACGATCCCTCTGTGAGAGGGATTTTTTTATTCTTCTTCATATCAAAATATAGTATAATAATTCGTAAGCAAAAACAATCATGAATGTAGAGGGCGGTGTCGGATTGAGTG
>CACXGM010000110.1 GCA_902767075.1 uncultured Lachnospiraceae bacterium | reverse complement strand
GTGCTGGTCCACTCGGGAAACAATGGCATGGCCACTGCCGGAAGCGGAGATGTGCTGGCGGGGATCATATCCTCCATGCTGGCAAACAAAGCTTTTGAGCTGGAGGGTATCACCCAAATGGCAGCAGTTCTTTGCGGAGTATATCTCCACGGAATGGCGGGAAGTGAGTGCCTGCAGGACATGGCGAAGGATTCAGTCACTGCGGGGGATATCATCATATCTTTGCAGAGGGTACTGAAGACCCTTCGTGATGAGCAGAAAACAGGAAAAATAAATGAGTGAAGGGAGATCATCTTTTATGAAGAGATTTTTTGTAATAGTTCTGGACAGCTTTGGAATAGGAGAAATGCCTGATGCGGCTTCATTCGGAGACTTTGGGGTAAATACCATAGGGGCTGTTTCTGAAAGCGATAAGCTAAAAGTCCCCAATCTCAGGGATCTTGGTCTTTTTCAGATAGATGGGGTAAAGGTTTCCGAAAGAATAGACAGGGGAACAAAGCCTTCTGCACGCATTGCCAGAATGACGGAAAAAAGCGCAGGCAAAGATACCACCATAGGACACTGGGAGATAGCCGGGCTTATATCGGACAAGCCCCTTCCCACTTATCCGAATGGATTTCCAAAGGAGGTCCTGGATGAATTCAGTGCAAAGACCGGAAGAGGAGTCCTGTGCAACAAGCCCTATTCGGGAACTCAGGTCATCAATGATTACGGTGATGAACATATAAAGACCGGGGATCTCATTGTCTACACTTCCGCGGACAGCGTGTTTCAGATAGCCGCACATGAAGACATTGTTCCCTGTGAGCAGCTATATGAATATTGCCGCATTGCCAGACAAATCCTGACAGGAGAACACGGCGTGGGAAGAGTGATAGCCAGACCCTTCGTGGGAACGAGCGGAAATTACACAAGAACGCCCCACAGACATGATTTTTCACTGCTTCCTCCCGGAGATACCATGCTTGATGTATTAAAGGCAGAGGGAAAAGATGTTATAGCAGTAGGAAAAATAAATGATATCTTTGCCGGAAAGGGCGTTACGGAATTTGTTTATACCTCCGGAAATGAGGAGGGGATCGAGAGAACCCTGGAGTATCTGGACAAGGATTTCGAAGGCCTGTGCTTTGTGAATCTGGTGGACTATGATATGCTCTACGGCCACAGGCGTGATGTGGACGGGTATGCTGCGGCTCTCACATATTTTGATGAAAAACTGCCCGCTATTCTATCAAAGATGAGACCGGATGATGCTCTGCTTATCACGGCTGATCACGGCTGCGATCCATCATATACAAAGACCACGGATCATACCAGGGAGTACACCCCCATGATACTCTGCGGAGACAGTATCGATCCCGGAAATATAGGTACCAGGGAAAGCTTTTCCGATATTGCCGCAACGGTGCTGGATTTCCTGGGAAGCCAGGAAAGACTGGCGGGGAAGAGCATGCTTTAATTTGCCTATTGCCAAAACAAAAGTCAGTATGATAAAATAAGACCTGTCTGTGGACAGATTTAATCTTGTATACCAATTAAGGAGGCTTTCCATGAAGCATATTAAGACTTTAACAACCAGAGATCTCAAGGAGTCAATGAAAAAGGGAGGATGCGGCGAGTGCCAGACTTCCTGCCAGTCAGCATGCAAGACCTCTTGCACTGTTGGAAACCAGACCTGCGAGAAGCTTAAGTAAGTTGTAGATAAAGAGTTATGCAAGATTTAAGCAGCGATGCATAGTCGCTGCTTTTTTATGCACTAGGAGTTTTATATGATACATTGCTACAAAAATAACGGATACAATATTGTTCTTGATGTTAACAGCGGATCGGTACACGTGGTTGACGATATCGTTTATGACATGATCCCCCTTGTGGAGCCCCTCTATGAGCAGGGTGTTACCGATGCGGATACCCTTACTGCGGCAGCTCTTCATGTGGGCGGTCTCAAATATCCGGAGGATGAAGTGAAAGAGGCTGTTTTAGAGGTGCTGGAGCTGGCATCATCCGATCAGCTTTTTACAAAGGATATTTATGAGAACTATGTTGATTCATTTAAGGACCGCCAGACTGTGGTAAAGGCTCTGTGCCTTCATATCGCCCACGATTGCAATCTTGCCTGCAAGTATTGCTTTGCGGAAGAGGGAGAATATCACGGAAGACGTGCCCTTATGAGCTTCGAAGTGGGAAAGAAGGCTCTGGATTTTCTGGTGGCCAATTCGGGTAACCGTGTGAATCTTGAGGTAGACTTTTTCGGCGGCGAACCCACTATGAACTGGGATGTGGTCAAGCAGCTTGTGGAATACGGTAGATCCATCGAAAAGGAACATAATAAGAAGTTCAGATTCACACTTACCACAAACGGCGTGCTTCTGAATGATGAGATACTTCAGTTTGCCAACAAGGAGATGGGAAATGTGGTTCTCTCCATTGACGGAAGAAAGGAAGTCAATGACCGTATGCGTCCTTTCCGCGGCGGACAGGGCAGTTATGATACCATCGTCCCCAAGTTTTTACATGTTGCCGAGAGCAGGGACCAGATGAATTATTATGTCAGAGGAACCTACACTCATTATAATCTTGATTTTTCAAATGATGTGCTTCATCTTGCTGACCTGGGCTTCAAACAGATCTCCGTTGAACCCGTAGTGGCACAGCCCACGGATGATTATGCCATCAGGGAAGAGGATATTCCCAAGCTTAAGGAAGAATATGACAAGCTGGCAGCTGAGATGATCAAGAGAAGAAAAGAAGGAAATCCTTTCAACTTCTTCCACTTTATGATCGATCTGGAGGGTGGCCCCTGTGTGGCAAAGCGCCTTTCCGGATGCGGCTCGGGATGTGAGTATCTGGCAGTGACTCCCTGGGGAGATTTTTACCCCTGCCATCAGTTCGTGGGAAATGAAGATTTCCTGATGGGTAATGTGGATGAAGGGATCAAGCGCGACGACATTACATACGAATTCAAGCAGTGTAATGTATATGCCAAAGAGAAGTGCCGCAAATGCTTTGCCAAGTTTTACTGCAGCGGCGGATGTGCTGCCAACTCATACAATTTCCACGGCAAGATCACCGATGTTTATGAGGTGGGCTGCGAACTTCAGAGAAAACGTGTGGAATGTGCTATCATGCTGAAGGCTGCAGAGGCAGATATGGAAGAGGATTGATCGGCATTCTGATAAAATTTTCAGATTTTTTAATATTATATATGAAATAGTCGCAATTTTTATTAAAGTATGTTATATTTAGAGTAGAGACAGGAAATCGTTTTTTTACATCAGCAACCGAGGAGGGTGTGTTATGGATAGAATCCTTATTGTTGACGATACCGAGATGAGCAGAGAACTGCTGGCGGAATTGCTTGAAGATAAATACGAGGTCGTGTTTGCCAGAAACGGGCGCGAGGCTCTACATATTCTTTCCATACAGATGGGTAAGGTTTCTGCCGTACTCCTTGATCTTTTGATGCCTGAAATGAATGGGTACGAATTCCTGATGGAACTTCGTGAGAGAAAATGGGATGACAGGTTCCCCATCGTGGTGATCTCCGGTGATGACAGTGAGGTCAGCAAGGAAATATGCGAAGAACTGGGAGTGAACCATTATATCTGCAAGCCCTTCAAGCATAAAGAGGCAATTGCCGAGATCAGTCAGGCGATCGAAGAATATAACAGAAAATAAGCAAAAAGGTTGATTTATTTCTAAAATAAGTGTATTTTAGATTAGTGTGTGCATTTAAATTCACATTGATTTAAAGTACACTTTTTTTGCGTGAAAAAACGCATACGTAATACGTGGCAAAAGGCCACTAAAGTGAAAGGGACTAGGTTATGAAAAAGAGCACAGCATGGATTACGCTCATCCTTATCCTGGCACTGACCATCGGTATCGGATTTATCGATATCAAAGGAACCGATTCTCAGGGTACCGCCAGTGCAAAGGATATCTCACTCGGACTTGATCTTGCGGGAGGAGTGAGCATCACATATCAGGTTGTGGGAGAAGAGACTCCCGATTCCACCGATATGGCAGACACCATATACAAGCTTCAGCAGCGAGTAGAAGGATACAGCACTGAGGCTATCGTTTACCAGGAGGGTACCAATCGTATCAATATCGAGATCCCCGGTGTGAGCGATGCAAACCAGATACTTCAGGAACTGGGAAGACCCGGTACTCTGTACTTCATTTCAGAGACAGATGATGCGGGCAATAGAAACTATTCCTACACCGGAAGCGAATGGGTGCTCAACAAGACTATAGATGAACTTCTTGCAGACGGTTCCATCAGACTTCAGGGAACCGATGTTGCGGACGCAAGAGCGGTATCCACTCAGGATAATCTGAAGAATACCTCCTATGCGGTATCGCTTACCATGACAGAGGAAGGTAAGTCAAAGTTTGCGGATGCTACCACAAGAGCATATGCAAAGGGCGAGACTCTTGCTATTTATTATGACGGATCATTTGTAAGTGTGCCCAGCGTTAACGGAGCACTTACCACAGGTGAGGCACAGATCACCGGTGATTTCACATATGATGAGGTAGAGAAGATTTCTTCCACCATCCGTATCGGCGGACTTGCTCTTGAACTTGAAGAACTCCACTCAAAGGTGGTCGGAGCTCAGCTGGGACAGGATGCCATCTCCACATCACTTAAGGCAGGTATCTTTGGATTTGTTGCAGTTGCAGTATTCATGATCGCTGTATACTTCCTTCCCGGTGTGTGTGCGGTGATAGCCCTTGTCGCTTATGTGGCTCTTATCGTCCTGCTCCTCAACGGATTTGATATGACACTTACCCTTGCAGGTATTGCAGGTATCATACTTTCAATCGGTATGGCGGTTGACGCAAACGTTGTCATCTTCGCACGTATCAGAGAAGAGATCGCTGCCGGATATTCTGTAGACAGTGCCATCAAGACAGGATTTAACAAGGCTTTATCAGCTATCCTCGACGGAAACATCACCACTCTGATCGCAGCTATCGTGCTTTGGATCCTGGGCCCCGGTTCGGTAAAGGGATTCGCACAGACACTGGTACTCGGTATCGTGCTTTCCATGTTTACCGCACTTGTTGTCACCAGACTTTTGATCAGAGCTTTCTATGCTCTCGGATTTACCAATGTTAAGTTCTATGGCAAGGCAAAGGACAGAAAGCCTGTAAACTTCCTTTCCAGGAGAGGACTTTTCTTTGGAATATCCCTTGCAGTCATTGCAGCAGGGTTTATCTTCATGGGAGTAAACAAGTTTGGTCTTCACAGAGACGAACTCAACTACTCACTTGAGTTCAAGGGCGGAACCGCTACCACCGTTGATTTTGACAGAGAGTGGAATCTCGACGAGCTTACCGCAGATGTAGCTCCCGAGATTGAAAAGGTAACCGGAAGCAATGTTCAGATCCAGACCATTTCCGGAACCAATGAAGTTATTTTCAAGACAAATTCACTTGATGTAGAGACCAGAGATGATCTCGAGAATATGTTTACCGAGAAGTTCTCCATACCTTCATCAAAGATTACTACAGAGACTATCAGCTCCACCATCTCCGGCGAGATGAAGAGAGATACTATCATCGCAGTGGTGGTTGCTATTGTGCTGATGCTCATTTATATCAGAATACGTTTCAAGGATATGAGATTCGGTATCAGCTCCATCATTGCACTTGCTCATGACGTGCTGGTAGTTATCGCATTCTATGCGGCTGCAAGAGTATCCGTGGGTAACACCTTTGTTGCCTGTCTGCTCACCATAGTCGGATACTCCATCAATGCAACCATCGTTATCTTTGACCGTATCCGCGAGAACAGAAATATCGCTACGAGAGAAGAACTTACCGAGATCGTCAACAAGAGTGTTACACAGACTCTTTCGAGAAGTATCTTTACTTCGCTGACAACCTTCGCAATGGTAGCATTCCTCTTTGGATTCGGTGTTTCAAGTATCCGCGATTTCGCACTTCCTCTTATGGTAGGTATCGGATGCGGATGCTACTCATCTATTTGCATTGCCGGTGCGCTTTGGTATACCTTTAAGACCAAGTTCCCCGGAAAGAAGAAGGCTTAATGGAAAAGTGGTTTGTCAAAACTAAAAAAGCAGATTTTGAAGATTGGAGCAGGAGACTTGGGATCGATATAGTGACCGCCCGAGTCCTGCGCAATCGGGATATTTTAACCGCCGAGGAAGCAGCTGTCTTCCTTGGCGGTTCTGTTAATGACCTGCATGATCCGTTCCTTATGAAGGATATGGACAGAGCGGTGTCAGGCCTGGTATCTGCAATAAATGAGGGTAAAAAGATCCGTGTCATCGGTGACTATGATGTGGACGGCGTGACAAGCGCATATATTCTGACCAAGGGAATAGCCTGCCTTGGCGGAAAAGTGTCAACGGCGATCCCCCACAGGGTGAAGGACGGTTACGGACTCAGTGATAATCTGGTGGAAGAGGCTCTAAAGGACGGTATCGAGCTGATAATCACCTGTGATAACGGTATAGCTGCAGCAGCCCAGACAAAGCTGGCATACGATCACGGAATGAAAGTCATAGTGACGGATCATCATGAGGTACCCTTTGAGACAGATTCTAACGGAGAGCATATCCAGATACTTCCTATGGCGGAAGCTGTAGTGGATCCGAAGCGAAGTGACTGTGAGTATCCTTTCAAGGGTATCTGCGGCGCTATGGTGGCTTATAAGCTGATGACCGCGATACTCATGAAGTATTCTGATGAGTCTGTATCCGGCAGCGGAGATGATACACTTGTCGGCGAGAATTATGTAAACCTGAAAAACTGTATGGACGAGCTTATTCAGTTTGCAGCCCTCGGAACCGTCTGCGATGTCATGGAGCTTAAGGACGAAAACAGAGTGGTGGTAAAAGAGGGTATTAAAAAGATGGCATCCACGCAAAATGCGGGGCTAGCCGCTCTTATTGAGGTAAACTCTTTAGAGCCTGATAAGCTGAGCGCATATCATCTCGGATTTGTGATAGGACCTACCATTAATGCCAGCGGTCGTCTGGATACTGCGCTAAGAGCATTTGATCTGCTTAATTGTGAATCCAAACTGGATGCAGTCTCCATAGCAAAGGATTTGAAGGCTTTAAATGACAGCAGAAAGAATCTGACAAATGACGGAATAGAAGCTGCAGAAAAGTATATCAGTGAACACAATCTGGAAAACAAAGATGTGTGGGTAATCTATCTGCCCGAGGTTCATGAGAGCATAGCCGGGATAATTGCGGGAAAGGTTCGGGAAAGATATAATCATCCCGTCTTTGTTCTGACAAAGGGGGAAGATTGTGTGAAAGGCTCCGGACGCTCGATCGAAGGATATCACATGCAGGAGCATCTTACTGAAAGCTCTCATTTGCTGGATAAATTCGGAGGTCATGCTCTGGCTGCAGGGTTGTCCCTGAAGGAGGAAAACATCTCTAAATTGGATGAATTCCTGAATGAGAGGGCGTGTCTTAAGCCCGATGATTTCGTGGCAAAGGTCTGGATCGACGTGCCCATGCCCACGGGATATGCCACAATGAAGCTGGCAAAGGAGCTGGAGAAGATAGAGCCTTATGGGACGGGGAACCCTCATGCGCTTTTTGCGGAGAAGGATCTGTTGTTCACAGGAATGAAGCGCTTTGGAGCCGGGGGAAAATATGCCAGATATATGGCCAAGAATTCCGACGGCAGGCAAGTGGAGTTCACTTCTTTTTCTGCGCCGGAGGACTTCCTTTTATTCCTGGATGAGAAATATGGTGCCGGAAGCGGCGAGGCTTTTGAAATGGGCACACAAAGCTTTAAGGTGAGTGTTGCATACAGTCTTGATGTCAACCGTTTCAGGGGGACTGAGAATCTTCAGTTTATGATGAAATATTATAGTTAAAAAGTAAAAAAACTGTTGACATTCTAAATCCAAAATGATAATATGGCACTGTTGCGCGGAAGTGTCGGAACTGGTAGACGAGCAAGACTAAGGATCTTGTGATGGCAACATCGTGAGGGTTCAATTCCCTTCTTCCGCATAATAAAAGAGGTATGACACAAGTCATACCT
This sequence comes from uncultured Lachnospiraceae bacterium, assembly GCA_902767075.1. GTDB lineage: Bacteria > Bacillota > Clostridia > Lachnospirales > Lachnospiraceae > AC2028. Next base: position 4,733 of record CACXGM010000110.1, on the reverse strand, counting down.
CTTTTATTATGCGGCGAGACCTTAAACAATGCTTCGCATCGTTCAAGGTCTCGCAGGTGCAGAGCACCTGCTCGGTCCGTTCGGCGGGAAAATGGTCCACCGGACCATTTTCTATTTCCGCCTCACCCCTTCTTCCGCTATTCATTCTCTCCGGCTCTGTCTGTAAGAACAGGGCCGGAGGATTTTTTTGCTTGACGGCTAATCGAAATTAGCCTATAATGAGGCTAATTCAAATTAGCCCACTGCTGTATAGTTATTGGAATTAGTTCGCGGCATAGTTGATTGAAATAAGCTTACAATGAAAATGATTAATTTGTTTTTTAAATCAGGGGAAATAAAATGGATACCAAACAAAGAATACTGGATGAAGCATTGACTCTGTTTTCGGAGAAGGGATACGCGAATGTCTTTGTCGCGGATATAGCGGAGAAGGTCGGTATTAAGGCTCCGTCCCTTTATAAGCATTATAAAAACAAGCAGGCTATTTTCGATGCTATCATTGAAGAGATGAACCGGCGGTTTTTGGAGGAAGCGGGTAACCTGCAGATCAACGGGGCAGACGCTACCGAGGATGCTGAAATCTATAAGCACATTTCGGAAGAGCAGCTGATCACTCTCGGAAACAATCTGTTTCTATATTTTTTACACGATGACTATACAAGGCGTTTTCGCAAGATGCTCACCATCGAGCAGTTTCATGATAAGAAGCTTGCGACAGCATATATGAAGCAGTATGTGGATGATCCGCTTTCATATCAGGAGATACTATTGGGTCTGATGGTTTCAGCCGGTGTTCTTCAGACAGAAAACGTGGAGATCATGACATTGCATTTTTACGCGCCGATATATATGCTGCTGACCATATGTGATCGGGAGCCGGAACGTGAGAAAGAGGCACTGATAAAACTGGAGGCGCACATCCGCCAGTTTAACAGGCTTTACGCAAGAAATGAAGAGATCATTCAGGATAATAAGATATCGCGGAGGAAGAAGAAATGAAGATCACAGTGATCAACGGAACAGAAAAACATGGTGTGACTTACCGGATGAAGGAGATTTTCTTAGAGCAGTTCAGAGGAAATTCTGATATCACGGAATATTATCTTCCCAAAGACGGTCCGGGTTTCTGCATGGGTTGTACTGCATGTTTCAGGAATAATCAAAATAGTTGCAAGGACGCCGAACAGGTGCAGAAGATCGAGAAGTCCTTACTTGAAGCGGATCTGCTTGTTTTTACATCACCTGCATATGTTTTCCATGCTACCGGCGCAATGAAGGCTATGCTTGACCATTTTGGCTACAGGTGGATGCCTCACCGTCCGGCAAGGGAAATGTTCGGAAAGCGTGCTGTTATCATCACCCAATGTCTCGGAGCAGGTGGAAAGTCCACAGCAAAGGATATAAAGGACAGCCTTTCATGGTGGGGCATTTCGACCATTAAAATCGTAAGTTTCAAACTGATGTCTGAAATTGACTGGAACAAGATCGAGGATAAGAGGAAAGCATCCTTCCAAAAGAAACTAAAAACTCTCGCCCGGAAAATGTAGGCCATAAATTATGATAAACCGGGTCATACGAATGTAACCGTGAAAGCAAAGTTTTATATGGTAAGAATGCTGCAGACGAGTCTCGGTAAAAAGAACCCCGAATATACTGACTTTAAGTACTGGAAAGAAAACGGCTGGATCGGTAAAGTAAGGCCGTGGAAATGATCATTTTATCTGCCTGTCCTGGCGGTATTCTTCCATGTAACCCATGTTTATGTCTCGGATCTCACGTTTTCCGTCTATATAATCCTGATAAACATCCCAGGGGGATCCGCCCCCGAGCCAGCAGGAGGAACAATTCTCACATCCCCCCGCCACAATCAAGCGACGAACGTATTATCTCTTCCCTTTCTTCTCGGGTGGTATCTTTGATCAAAATAGATTTCATGAATATAACTCCGGTATTATCCTTCGGCTGCCATCTCGGCATTAATTGTATCTTCACTATCGGCCATGGCCTGCAGTGTCATAGTAAGCAATTTATCGAGTTCCCAGCCGAGCTGCGCAGCCCCGCGTTCTATTACTTCTCTGGAGCATCCCGCCGCAAACCCTTTGCTCTTATATTTCTTTTTAAGGGATTTGAGCTCCATATCCTTAGTGCTTTTAGATGGTCTCATCAAAGCTGCAGCCCATATAAGGCCTGTGAGTTCATCGGCAGCAAAGAGAATCTTTTCCATTTCGCGGGTTGGCTCCACATTGATGGTAGTACCGTTTCCGACTGTTATCCCGTAGCCGTGTGAGCAAACGGCATGGATGATGTCATCACTGACTCCGCCGTCTTTTAAAAGTTCGGGGGCTTTGAGGCAGTGCTCGTCGGGGTAGAGTTCAAAGTCTATATCGTGTAACAGACCAACCACTCCCCAGTATTCGGATTCATCGGCGTAGCCAAGTTCTTTTGCATACCATTTCATAACAGCCTCGACAGTAAGGGCGTGCTGAATATGAAATGGATCTTTGTTGTATTTTTTTAACAGTGTAAATGCATCATCTCTGGAGATCATTTCCAAGTCCTTTCCGGCGTAAACGCTTTTTATATTTTATCACAAGTAATCCCGGAAAACCACAAGGTACCCCTTAAGGTATCCCGGAGGTAGCCCGCGTTGTAACCTCCTTTTTATCAGTGTTTCCGGGGCGGAAATGGTGCGTAGCTTTCTGATGATCATAGGGACCTGTGTGGTTTCTGTATGGGAAGGAAAAAGAAATGATTATTCTTTTCTGCAGTTCTTTATACGATTTGAGATGATACTCTCCATATATAAGATCTACGACATGATCTGCTTTGACTGCTTGGATATGTACCTTGTTTTAGAAAAACGTAAAAATGACCCCTTGACTCCGTCCCCATGGGTCATTATAGTATGCTATAATGCGAGAGTGGATTTCGGGTGACTGAAAGAGAGGAGGACAGGAGTTTGGTAAGAGATTTATTTGATGATAAAACTGAAGCTATAGTGGATATCAGGAATTTCTACGGAGACAAGAAAAAGATTCTTGAAAAGTGTTTGATCCTGTTTTCTAAAGAAATATACGAATATATCCTGCGGGAATATGAATGCGAACAGATAGGCAGGCTTGGCGCATGCAACGGAGATATTCCGATATATGCCTTTGAACACAAGGGTGAAAAGATAGGCTTTTACCTGACGATGATCGGGTCGGCAATGGCTTCGGGGCTTTGTTACGAAGTTCATTGGCAGACCGGTGCCACCAAGTTTATTATGTTCGGTTCATGCGGAAGTCTTGATTCCGAAAAGACAAAAGGGAAATACATTATTCCAACGGAAAGCTTCAGAGGTGAAGGAGCATCATATTATTATGCACCTGCTTCGGATTACATTGATATTAAATGTGCAGACAGACTGGAAGAGATATTCAAGGAGATAAAAGCGCCTTATGTAAAAGGCAGAGTCTGGACAACGGATTCGATGCTAAGAGAAACAAAGGGACTAGTGGCGAAAAGAAGAGAAGAAGGATGTATCGCCGTGGAGATGGAAGTCGCAGGTGTTCAGGCGTCGTGCAATTTCTATGGACTGACATTATATGATTTTCTGGAAGCCGGAGATGTTCTGGCAGACAGCGGCTACGAAATCGAAGAGCTGCACAATGCAAACCATGATGTGGGAAAGTTTTACATTGCTTTGGAAATAGCCGAAAGGATATAGTTGAATTAAAAAAAGAATCCCGGGGAGGGTAATATGGTAAAGATACTTTCAGACAGTACAAGCGATCTGTCAAAGGAATTAATAGAAAAATATGAAATCGGAATAATACCTCTTTATGTTATTTTAGGAGAAGATGAGTACAAGGACGGAGTTAATATCAAGCCTGAAGAGTTATACAAATGGTCCGATGCGCATGGCCAGACTCCAAAGACAGCTGCTCCGAGTGTGGCTGATATCCAGGGGTACCTTGATAAAAACGGAACCGATGAGTATATCATTTTTACTATTTCCGCGTCCATGTCGGCGAGCAATAATAATTGCCGTCTGGCTGCTGAGGATCTGGGAATGGAGGATCGGGTATTTGTTATTGATTCGGAGAATCTGTCAACAGGTATAGGACTGCAGATCATTCGTGCCGCGGAGCTTGCAAAAGAAGGGAAGAGTGCGAAGGAGATAGTCCGGTTTATTGAAGGTATCAGAAGCAAAGTAAGGGCAAGTTTTGTTATAGATACATTGGTTTATCTTCACCGAGGCGGAAGATGTTCCGGGCTGGCTGCATTCTTTGGTTCCGCGTTAAAGCTTCATCCACGTATTTCGGTATCCGGTGGGGCAATGCATCCGGAAAAGAAGTATCGAGGGAAAAGCGACAAATATGTAATGGATTATGTGAAAGACATGGAATCGGAACTTCTTTCTGCAGAAAAGTCGCGGGTTTTCATTACTCACTCAGGATGTGATCCGGAAGTTGTTGATATGGTAAAAACCTATCTTGAGAGTCTGGGATACTTTGAGGATATAATTGAGACAAGGGCCGGAGCGGTGGTCTCTTCGCATTGCGGCCCCGGTACTTTGGGAGTTTTGTTTATAGCAAAATAGCAGGGTAAATATCATATAAATGATGTGTTGACATTTTAATAGCATAATGGTAATATACCATTGTTGCGCGCGGAAGTGTCGGAACTGGTAGACGAGCAAGACTAAGGATCTTGTGATGGCAACATCGTGAGGGTTCAAGTCCCTTCTT
>CACXGM010000109.1 GCA_902767075.1 uncultured Lachnospiraceae bacterium | reverse complement strand
GGATGAGGACGGATTCATCTTCCTGGTAGACAGAAAGAAGGATGTGATCATCTCCGGCGGTGAAAACCTCTACCCCGTACAGATAGAAAATTACCTTGTTAAGAATCCTAAGGTTCATGACGCCGCTGTTATCGGTCTTCCCGATGACAGACTGGGTGAGATCGCCGCTGCCATCATTCAGGTCCGCGAAGGTCAGACCCTTACCGAGGATGAAATGGAAGAATTCTGTGTGGATCTGCCCAGATACAAGAGACCTAAAAAATACATCTTTGCCGAGGTTTTAAGAAATCCCACCGGAAAGATCGACAAGCCAAAGCTCCGCGAAAAATACTGCGGTGAGAAACTGGTAGAAAGACAGAACAGAAGTTAATATTTCAGTACAAAATGCCCTCCGAGAAAATTCAATCCCGGAGGGCTTCTTTTTGCTGTATCAGAAAATTTACTTTAACAGCTTATCAGAGACTCTTGATCTCAGATGATTCGATTATGAACTTTACTGTGCTCTCTTCACCTTCGGCTGTTCCCGAGAAGGTTGTATAATCTCTTCCAAGCTTGGTGATGGCATTTAAACGTTCCTTCATGCTGCCAAGATCGGTATCAAAAACTGTAGTCAGTTTTTCGATTCCTTCTTCGTTGAACTTGATCATTCCATCATTCAGCTTCTTGCTTCCTTCCAGCAGGCTTCCGAGACCGCCTGCAAGTTCGGCCGAGCCGTCAACAAGTGACTTAGAACCCTTTACCAGTTCGTTCGATGCGGATGAAAGCTTGTTTGTTCCGGATACAAGTGAAGATGTTCCGGCCTTTAAGCTTTCTGTACCGCTAACCAGAGAACCGGCTCCGGTATATAGCTGTGAAAGGCCGTCGGACAGACTGCCCGCACCCTGTGAAAGCTGAGTGGTACCTCCGTAAAGAGCTGCGGTTCCGTCTGCAAGCTTATTTATTCCCTCACCGAGCTGTGATGTTCCCGCGCAGAGTGCATCTGCTCCCGCAGAAAGCGCTTCAAGTTTTCCCTTGGTCTCATCGGAACTCATAGTATTGTATGAATCCAAAAGACTTGATGAAAGAGCTGATGCACCGCTCTGAAGACTCATACCGCTTTCACCTGCAGTGGTAAGAGCTGCATTTATCTGACTCTTTACTTCATTTGCTCCGTTTGCTGCAGCATTTGCGGCTACGGATTTAGCGGTGGCATCCGTCGCACTGTCCACGATACCGGGGATCACCTGTGAAGAAACCTGTGATACAAGATCTGCAACAGCCTGAGCCTGTTCCGGGGACAAACCTAAACCTGCTTTCTCGAGGGTATCAACATTGATGTACTGACCCATTGCAGCACTTGCAGTTTCTCCGGAGACAGTTCCGGTAACGGTGATGGAGGAAGTATCAATAGAATCCGGTGTAGTTGCTACCGATGTAGCTGCCACAACCTGGTCGATCCCTGCGCTGATCTGTCCGGCTGCTCCGGCTGCGGATCCCACTCCGTCGGTGATACCTTCCACAGTACCTACAAGAGTGCCTACTCCGTCCCTTAGACTCTCTGCTCCGCTCTCAAGCTCCGGCATCTTAGCATTTATGGCAGATGCGCCTTCGCTTACCTGCTTTGCAGCGTCCTCAACGGATGATATACCGCTGTTTAAAGCATCACTGCCGCTGATTGCCTGTCCGATACCGTCCCTTAACTCTCCGGCGCCCGAATTGAGTTCTCCCGCTCCCTTATCCAGAGCGCTTGCTCCGTCAGCAACTTTTCCCACACCGTCGGTATATTCCACAATACCGCCATAGAGACTTCCCATTCCGTCCTGCAAAGTCTTGGATCCGTCGGAAAGCTTCTGCGCTCCGTCCTGTAACTCCCCTGTGCCTTCCGTCAGTTTGTTTCCGGCATCCGAAAACTCTTCAACAGAATCCCTGATCTCATTTAACTTATCCTCGGAATCGGTGTCGATCATATCAAGGCCCAGTGCCTTTGTGATGTCGGAAGTCACCAGAGTGACCGTGGTCCCTAATTCGAAGTCTTCAACATCAGCCTCGATGACAACCTTTTCCGGAATGTCGATCTTATCTTCGATCTCTTCCAGCACTTCGCTGTCCACACTCTTGCCGCCGTTTAAGCTTTCAACCAGTCCGGGGAAAGCCATTCCCACGATTATATTTCTCTTTCCGTCGGAAACAGCCGTTCCTCCGGTAACCTTCACATCCTTGAATTTCTCATCATTTAAGGTAAGTGCGCTGACTGCTGCGAAGGGGGTGTATATAGTTTCTTCTTTTCCGTTTATCTCTACGTTATTTGCCGAATTATTCTTATAACCGATGGTTATAACCGCATGTCCGCTCTTTCCGGCCATCTCCTCTGCGGGGATTTCTTTACCATCCAGCTCGTATGTGATATTCACATCCACGGGGATCTTCTTATCCGTGGTACCCTGATAATAGATATCATCACCGTTGGTCTCCCAGGTAAGCTTATTTCCTTCAGCCTTGTAGTTTTCCTTTCCCTTTACGTTCACTATATCCGTAAGGGTTGTCTCATCTTCAAGTTCGGCTGTTCCGTCCAGGTTTTTCAGCCAATTGCTTACTATAACGGAATCCACGTTTCCGGTTGCATCAGTCTTTACATATACTGTCTCTTCCTTTGTGGCTTCGGACGATCCCGCTCTGGCAACCTTGGTTACCATTTCCTTTAATACTTCCTCGTCCGCTGCTGCAGTGAAAGCCTTTTCCTGCAGTGTGTCTGCCACTCCCGATCCGCAGGAGCAAAGGCTTACTCCAAGCATTGAACATGTTAGCAAAACTGATATTACTTTCTTTATCTTCATGATATTGCCTCCTGTTTCTTTTTCTTTATAAAGCCGATGGATGAATGACATATTACTCTGTCAAACAATATGAGCATTGTGTGCAGCATGGTGTGTACGATCACCATACTGATGAGAGCACCCCTTGCCATCAGTGCGCACAGGGAGCTGATCATATCAATATTACTGATAAGTCCCACACCAAAAGTAGCTGCAAAGAAGCTCATGGCACTGACCATGATAGATCTCATGCTGGCCTTATGCGCGATCAGAACAGCTTCCTTTTTATCGGCTCCCAGAGCTCTTTCCTTCTTGTATCTGGTGGTCATCAGTATCGCATAGTCAACTGTTGATCCCAGCTGGATCGTTCCGATGACGATGGATGCAACAAAGGGAAGTACCGTTCCCGTGTAATAGGGGATTCCCATATTTATAAAGATGGCCAGTTCTATGACACCCACCAGGATAATTGGAAGACTTACCGATTTAAACACAAATGCGATGATAAGGAAGATCGCTCCGATGGAAACCTCGCTGACCTTTGCGAAATCCTTGTCCGTGATCTCGATCAGATCCTTTGTACAGGGAGCCTCGCCCACCAGCATTGCTCCCGGATCGTAACTCTTTATCACTTTGCTGATCCTGTCGCACTGGATGTTTACCTCATCGCTGGCCACCTTGTATTCGCTCATGATGAGCATCAGCTTGTAATCATCATTCTGAAGCTCTCCCACGATCTTCTGAGGCAGGAAATCCTTTGGAATTCCCGGGCCTACAAGGGAATCAAGCCCCAGTACCTTCTTAACTCCGTCGATCTGTTCAATATCGGCGATCATCTCTTCCGTATCCGCAGAGCTCATGTCGCTGTCGCACAGGATCATATGGGTGGTGTTCATATCAAACAGATCGTTTAGCTTTGTATTCGCCACAATACTGGGCAGATCATCGGGAAGAGAAGTGTCAAGGTTATAATAAACCGACGTGTTCTTGTATCCGATGATCGCAGGTATTAAAAGCACTACGAAAAGCACTGCAAATATCTTGTTATGCTTGACAATAAACTCGGACACCTTCGGCATATCGGGCAAAAGAGCCTTATGCTTAGTCTTTCTGATAGCCTTGTCAAAGATCAGGATCATGGAAGGAAGGATTGTGATGCAGGCTATTACTCCCATCAGCACTCCCTTTGCCATAACTATTCCCAGATCAAGTCCCAAAGTGAAGCTCATAAAGCAGAGGGCTACGAATCCTGCAATGGTGGTGATGGAGCTTCCTATTACCGAAGTGATGGTATTTGAGATGGCGTGTGCCATAGCCCTTTCCTTATCATCTCCGTACTTTGCAAGATTCTCTTCGTAGCTGTGCCAGAGGAATATCGAGTAGTCCATGGTGACACCCAGCTGAAGGACTGCGGCCAATGCCTTGGTAATATAGGAAATCTCTCCGAGGAAAACATTGGTTCCAAGGTTATACAGGATCGCCATACCGATGCTCAGCAGGAAAAACACAGGAGCAAGGAATGAATCCATGGTAAGGGACAGCACCAGTATTGCAAGCACCACCGCTATCAAAACATACATGGGGGTCTCTTTTTCGGAAAGATCCTTTGTATCCGATACCACTGCGGACATTCCGCTTAAAAAGCACTGCTCCCCGGCGACCTCTCTTATCTGCTTGATGGCTTCCATTGTGCCGTCTGAGGATGTGGTTTCGTCAAATATGACTGCCATCATCGTGGCGTCATCACTGTTGAAGGCTTCATATAATTCATCCGGAAGCATCTCCATCGGAACAGAAAGGTCTGCAAAGGAGTCATACCACAGTACCTTTGAAACATGGGGTATGTTCTCTACCTTTTCTTTTATCTTTGCCGCATCCTGATTCTCCATTCCTTCCACTATCAGGAAGGAAAAGGCTCCGGTTCCGAACTCGTCCACCAGAATATCCTGTCCCACCATCGTCTCTATCTCATCGGGAAGATAGTAGAGGATATCATAGTTTACTCTGGTCCTCGCATATCCGAACACTGCAGGTATCAGCAGCAGCAGAGACAGGATAAAGATAGGGATCCGGAGTTTAACAATTCTCTTACCCAGCTTGATCATTTTTACATCTCCTCTCAAAAACTGACCAACGTTCATTTTTATTACAATAGCGTTATATCAAATTTCTGACCATTGGTCAATATTTTTTTTATAATTTATTGATTTTTTATTTTTTACAGGTAAAATATAGATATGGGAAAAGCAGAGACAAATAAACAGATCAAACGGGAATCACTGTTGAATACCGCATTTGATCTGTTCACTACAAAAGGAATAAACAATACTTCCATAGCCGATATTGTGGAGGCTGCAGGTGTTGCAAAGGGAACCTTTTATCTGTATTTTAAGGATAAATATGATATTAACAGCAAGCTCCTGGTACACCGCACCACACTTCTGTTTGATTCGGCCCTGGAACGCATGCACCAAAAAGGGCTTACCGATGTGAAAGAAAAGATCTTCTTTGTGATAGACGATATTATCGATTCTCTCACAAAGGACAAGGTCTTGCTGATGTTTATCTCAAAGAATCTGGGACTGGGCTTTTCCAGGTATATGATGGAAAGCCCCGCGGTTACCGGGGAGGAACCCTATAAGGAAGCCACAAAGGAATTTCTGGAGGATATCGGTAATACCATCAAGGACCCCAGGCTTATGATGTACATGATAATAGAGCTGACCGGAAGCAGTATCTACTCCGCCATACTCTACAGTCAGCCCGTACCCATTGATGATCTTAAACCTCATCTCTACGCTGCCATCGGATCGATAATCGATCAATTCAAAAAATCTTGACAGTTTTGGTCTATTAGTGTAATATAACTTTTGTTGTCACGCAGGAATGGCGGAATTGGTAGACGCGCACGGTTCAGGTCCGTGTGGGAGCAATCCCTTGTGAGTTCGAGTCTCATTTCCTGCATAAAAAAAGATCCTTCTTATCGAGGGATCTTTTTTGTTGCTTTATTTCATTTTATAAAGAAATCTTCTTTATCACAGAGTATCTCTTCCAAGGAGTTCCTGATATGTGATAAATACGTCGATGAATCCCGAAGCAAAGGGTCCCATAACATAGGGTGAATATCTCACGCTGATGCCATTCTCACCAAAGAAGATTCCGTACTCCATGCTGGTACTCTCTCTGATGCTCTTTAAAATGCTGTCAAGGTCATCGGGATTGTACATATATTCAATATAGCTTTCCCCGTTTTCAAAATCTCTGGTGACAATACTCTCCACCAGTGATACAAAGTCTTTTTCGGATCCGGAATAGATATCCTTTAAGCTGATGCGTTCACCTGTGGTCAGATCATAGACCAGCTGGTCTTCCGAGGGCATTCCGTGAGCACCGCCCGCATAATAATATCCCGAGTAATCAACAAGCAAATATCTGTCACTGATGATACTAACCTTTGAAACTGTCTTGTCTATGCTGATGCAATACATGGAAGGATACTCAAGATGCTCATCACACTCTTCATCAGTCTCCACAGTATACATTTCTTCATTGTCGGATCCTTCGGCAACATAGCTTTCTATATCCGCGTTTATCTTGTCACTATATTCCGAATACTCGGGGAGGAGCTTAAAGATTTCCTTGTATTCCTTATATAGAGCAATGCCGCAGAAAGGACAGTTCACCTGTCTTGAAGTATAATCCACATTTCCGTACATAAGGGTGCCTATCTTCTCAACAGGACAGTAGATATCGGTGTAGGAGGCTCCGGATTCGTCATAGTTTACTCTGACCCACTTAAGCTCCCGGTCCATAATATCAACGAAGTATATCTCGCCTTCGATCAGGGTGAATCCTCTGATACCGGAAATGTATGAATAGCCGGGAACATTTCTGGTCTCGTAGATCAGAGCGGAAGTCCCTGAAGCCATATCATAGCTGTAGACATGATTGTTCTGAACGCCGTACTCCTCACTTTGATCATGATAGTAGTAAAAACGTCCGTCCGAATAGTCAATGGCTATAGCATTGACCAACTCCGGAATATCTTTTACGCTTCCGTCAGAAAGGCTGTATGCCTTATAATCATAGCCTTCTTCTTCGGCGTTATAAACTGAATACAGGATATGATCCGCGTCAAAACCATAAATATTCTTATAGCTGTCATCGGGTGTATCGATCTCAGTTTTCTTTCCGGAAGAGTCAATCTTAATAAGCGTCTTATCCTTTGAAGCCAGGAGATATCCGTTTTCACGAAGCTGCCTGGTGTAGCACTCATTGATATTATAATCAGATGAGTTATCTTTATTCACTTCAAACCAGATGCCTTCATTTTTCTTTAAAATTGCCTGAGCATCCGTCTCCTCGGTATCCTCTACCAGCGCACCGTTTTCTGAATGATATGATGTTTCCCTCATTCTGACAGTGCCGTCCTTGCCCTCGTAATCATAGAGCCCGACATAGAGTTTTCCGTCATAGTCATCCATATACCTGACAAACTCACCGTCAGCACTGGAAAGGATGACATTAAGCCCTCCATTGACAGTATCATAGGCAAAATAGTCAGTTACCCAGTTTTCGTTATCGAATCTGCCGGCCTTTGCGATCAAAAAGCCGTCATAATACTCAAGAGCTTGAATATCGGTATATTTCGAAGAGTCGTTCTTGAAATCTTCATAATCGATCTCTTCGACCTTATTGCCCTTTCCGTCCACAATATAAGCTACAGAGCTGTATATATCCGAAAGAACCACTCTCTCGGAATCTCTTTTGTCAACATTAGGCAGTACCTCAGGTCCTTGGCTACTTTCATCTTCTCCGGTCTCCTCCGGGGCTTCAGACTGTGTATCCGTTTCACCGGCAGACGCTGTTTCCTCCACTGTTTCTGCAGAGTCTTCAGCATCTACGGACTGTTCTTTGTCTTCACCGCTTCCGGGATTAATAGGTCCCGAAGGCGTTCTGCTGCCGCAGCCTGCCAGCATGGATGCGGACATTACGATGGATAAAGTTAAAGCAAGAATCTTTCTCTTCATTAAAAAATCTCCGTTTTAAAACATCTCCGTTTTCGAGGATCATTTAGTGAGAAGGAGCATGATCTCGTTGCTTCTTGCAACAAACTCCGCCATCTCCTCGGGTGAAAGAGGTGCCTGCTGCAATTTTGCAAGATCGTAAAGCTGCTTGCAGATGGTGGCTGCATTCTCACTGTCTTTGTTTGCGGTAACGTACTCTACAAGAGGGTGATTTGCGTTAAGAACCAGAGTCTCTCCCTCCGATCCGAAATCTCCCATGGGCATACCCTGCACAGAATACATCTTCATCATATCCTGCATACGGCGTGTCTGCTCGGAAAGGGTGAGAACGGAAGCAACCTTTTTGTTCTTGAGCTTCTCGATCTTAACCGCAAGCTGCTCCTTCTTAAGAGCCTTCTTCATTATATCACCGATTTCCTTTGCCTGCTCTTCAAATTCCTTTTCAGCCTTCTTTGAGGTCTTTGACTTCATGGCCTCACTCACATCGGCATCGATCCTCTGGAAGTGAACGCCCTCATTCTTTGACTCAAGCTGCTGGATGAAGGGCTGATCGATATTGTGTGTAAGGATCACAGCATCCATCTTTGCAGCCTTGAACATGGCAATATATGAACCTTGCTGCTGCTCGTCGGTGACGTAGTAGATAGTCTTTTCTTTCTTTTCTTCGGAATCATCCTCGGATTTTTCTGCATCAGCAGCTTCCTGATCGCCCTCGGATACAACCTCAACATCCACCTTGTTACCGTTTTCGTCAACGGCTGTGGTGGTGTCCTTGTTTTCTTCGTCCTCCGTGTCAATGGGCTTAACCTCAAGGCACTCGGGAAGTGTCAGGTACTTTCCGTCAAGATTCTTGAAGAGAATGTAATCATTCATCTTCTCGCAGAACTTGTCATCCTTTAAGCAGCCGTATTTGATAAAGGGAGCGATGTCATCCCAGTACTTATCATACTCTTCCTTCTCTGTCTTGCACATTCCGGAGAGCTTGTCAGCCACCTTTTTGCTGATATAATCGGAGATCTTGGTGACAAATCCGTCGTTCTGAAGCGCGCTACGTGATACGTTAAGGGGAATGTCGGGACAATCGATGACACCCTTAAGGAGCATCAGGAATTCAGGGATTACTTCCTTGATATTGTCAGCGACGAATACCTGATTGTTGTAGAGCTTGATTGTTCCCTCTATGGACTCATACTCCATATTGATCTTGGGGAAGTAGAGAATACCCTTTAAGTTGAAGGGATAATCCATATTAAGGTGTATCCAGAAAAGGGGCTCCTTGTAATCCTTAAATACCTTGCGGTAAAAGTCGAGATACTCCTCCCTGGTGCACTCGTTGGGAGACTTGGTCCAAAGAGGTGTGGTCTCGTTTAAGAGTTCGGGGCGCTTAACGATCTTAAGCTTCTCCTCTCCTTCCTTTTCCTCGGTTCCGTCGTCCTTTTTCTTGACAGTGGGATGAATCTCCTCCAGAACAGTGTCGGTATCAAGCTTCTCCTCAAGCTTGATGATGGAGGTCTCCTTTGTATCCTTCTGTGAGAGATAGATCTCGAAGGGCATGAAGGAGCAATACTTCTTTAAAACCTCCTGTGCTCTGTAATAATTGCAGAACTCCAGGCAATCTTCGTTGATAAAGAGTGTGATCTTTGTTCCGACCTGATCATAGTCACCCTCTTCCATGGAAAATTCGGTGCCGCCGTCACATTCCCAGTGAACAGGCTTTGCATCCTTCTGATAGGAAAGGGTGTCGATGTGAACCTCGTCTGCTACCATGAATGCGGAATAAAAGCCCAGTCCGAAATGACCGATGATCTGGTCCGCATTGCTCTTATCCTTATATTTTTCGATGAAATCGGTGGCACCGGAAAATGCGATCTGGTTGATGTATTCGTCAACCTCGCTCTCAGTCATACCAAGACCGTTATCGATAAAGGTGAGGGTCTTTTTGTCGGGATCGCAGATAACCTGGATCTTTCCCTTAAATCCATCGGGAAGTGAATACTCACCCATCATATCCAGCTTTTTTAATTTTGTGATAGCATCGCAGCCGTTTGATACCAGCTCACGATAGAAGATATCGTGGTCAGAATAAAGCCACTTTTTAATAACGGGAAAGATATTCTCGCTTGTAATTGATAATGAACCGCTTTTTGCCATTTTTAGTGCCTTCTTTCTTAAAATTTCGGCCGGTTATTCGCCGATTTATGTAAACCTATCCAGGGTTTAGCATATGTTTCTCTAAGGACTTTCAGCCTACAAATGTTATTTTAATAATGGACCAAATCAAAGTCAAGAGAAATTTAGCACTCAATCCGCCTGAGTGCTAACAAAAAGAGAAAAAACATCCCGCAAAGGCCGATGATCCGGGCATTTGCGGGATTTCTTAAACTATTATAAACTATGGGACAGCACAGAGTTCAGCTCTGTTAAGCCATATTGATCCTGGCTCTTCCGTCCCAGGCGCAGTGGATCGTCACAGGTCTGGTATAACCGGGACCGATGGTGATATTCCTCTTATATGCCTTGTTTCCGATACGGATGATGGCGGTGTGAATACCGGGATTTAACATAAATACCTTTTGTTCATTATTGTATAATACATGCCTCTCCGGCCAATCCTGGAAATAAATATCCATATTTACGCCGGGATGAACGGACATAAAGTCAACATAAAGATTATATCCAAGCTGATCAATGGTATTTGCAGGTGAAGTCACTGCATTTCCAAAACCTGCATTCTGGTGTCCGTTCGCTCCATAGTTTGTATCCTGTGCAGCTTCTACATTTGGAAGCGGACTACCGCAATTCTGACAAAACTTGTTCGCGTCCGCATTCTGCGTTCCGCAATAAGGACAATAACTCATATCAATCTACCTCTCAAAATATATTACGGCTGACTTGCCGTTTCGTTTCCTGATAATAAAACCACGGGCTCCCTGTTAAGGATAGCCTTGCAGTAATCCCGGCTGTCTTCCAGCTTACGTTTAAATGCAAGCCCGCCGTAGATCAGATTGACCGAATGAATATCTGATCCCGATGTTCTGGGCTTGTCATGCTCTTTTGCATAGGCCTCCGCCAAAACGTCCCACTCCGGATTGTTATGAGACTGACTTAATATACAGCTGTGAGTAGCGTTTACGGTTTCCACTGCATCAATGAGCTCCGGAAATAACCGTACTTCAGGAATATAGGGCTCCACCCTGTACGGATGACAGTGAACTATCATTCCTCCGTCAGCATGTACCAGATCGAACTGCTCCGCTATGGTACAATCCCTTATCTCCGGATGAGCCAGCAGCCATTCTTTGGAAAGACCGTTTATCAGAAATTCCGTTGCATTATAGCAGGCTTCCCATCCAAAAAATACCTGAAGTCCTATTTTATCGCCTTCTTGTTTTGCATCTTCATATCCCTTGCAAAAGCCCTCAACCCAGTCACTCCATGGAAGTGATCTGTCAACGCAGGTGTTTCCGTGGACGAAATGATCTGTCACTATTATTCCGGTGTATCCTGCTTCCTTGCAGGCTCTGGCCATTTCAGCGCCGGTGTTTCTGGCGCATTTAGACGCCTGGTTGGTATGAAGATGGGTCTCATAAGCATAGGGAAATTCCGCGGGTAAATTTAGTTTTTTAAGTTCTGACATAATAATCTGTATCGCTTATTCTTTATCAAAATGCTTTTTAAAGAATGCAAGCTGGGCCATGTTGGCCTTTTCTCCTTCTTCCAAATACATGTTGCAGTGAAATACATGACCTACCTCTTTTGCCTCTTTGCTGCCGTATATGCAGCTTTCTACTTCAATATTCTTGGAGGCAAGGAAGTCGGCCATGGGTTTACACTCCGTGAGTAGGAAATCATTGTAGCATGAAAAGATGTATGTGGGCGGATAATCGGGGGTAATATTATTATGAAGTTCAACCCTTGGGTCCTCCATCATCGCCTTATCTCCAAGATAATCCAGCATGATAAGATCCTTTTCCGGGTCGGGCGCACTCTTTGGCAGCCTGTACATTCCACAGGCAAGGGAGATAGCACGAAGTTTCACGTTTGCGGGTGCCTTCAGTCCAAAGAGATCCGCATAGCGGGGATTGGAAAATACACAGGCAAACTGACTTGTGATCTGTGCACCGGCAGAGTCTCCCACCATAAAAACATTTTGGGGATCGAGACCAAATTTTTCCGAATTTTCTCCGATCCAATGCATTACCGCCATAACATCCTCAATAGGAGCCGGAAAGCGGAATTCCGGCGAAAGCCTGTAATTGATGTTCACCACAGCAAAGCCCGCTTTTGCAAGCCTCATGCAGTAAAATCTGTACAGATTCTTGTCTCCGTAGAAATATCCGCCTCCGTGAACATTAATTATTACGGGAAAGGGCATGTTTCCTTTCGGAACATAAACATCAAGAAGATTCCAGTCGTCATAAGGACCATACGAAATATTCCTGAACTTTTCCAAATCCTCGGGTTCAGTAAGACCTGCGTCTCTTTTGGCATCACTTGCCGCCCACTGTAAACGCATCTTAGTAACTCTCTCCGGTACGGGATTCGTCTTATATTCCATATCTTCCCCTTTCTCTGACTCATATCAGGCAGATCATTACTGTCTTACTCCGGTGAGCTCATCGAAGAAATAGGTTTCACCGTCAATGGTGATCTCTCCCTTGGCCATAAGACCGGTCTTGGTATCATAATAATATGTGTTTCCCTTCTGATCGGGATACTTTTCAGCAAGAGCTCCCTCGATGGTAACCCAGCCCTTGAGCATTTTGCCGTTCTCGTCGTAGCGAACCCATTTTCCGGTTCCGTTCTGCATATATGCATAAACAAGATCCTGCATTCCGGGATCGGACTGTCTTGAATATGCGTATTTCTCTTCGTCGGTCAGTTTCTTTTCGTTCTGATAGATATAGGGCATCCATACTTCCTTGCCTATAGCTTTTGCTCCGGAATTAACAGAGTCAAGCCAATACCATGCACCTGATTCCGGATCATAAATCTCACGTCCGCGAACGGTTCCGAATCCGACCACGCCCTTAGGATCATCATAGGTACCCTGCTTTACGCCGTTTTCATACCAGAAGGACTTGCCTCCCGCTTCATACCAGGACAGGTTCTTGCCTTCAATATAGGCAGGGCCTTCGGACTCATCTGCTGCGTCTTTAGACTTAAAAAACTTGTACTCATACTCTTCAATACTTGTAACAACGCCCCCATCATAGAGTACTCTTTTTATGACATTTCCGTTATCATCATAAGTTATGAACTCGGACACAGTGGTTCCCTCATCGGGATTCTCCTCAGTCCATCGTATTTTTCGGTTTAGGGAATCATATTCATAGACATATATAAGCGAGCTTCCACCCCTGTATGTCTCTGTTGTTCTTACAAGGTTACCATTCTCGTCATATAGAGAGACCTTGACAGCAGCAGGATCTGTATTCTGAGAAGTCTGATATTCGGTTGACCTGATTTCCTTTCCCTCAGAGTCGTATTCGTATACCATTCTTGAGTATAGGGTACCTGAACTTAAAAATTGCTGACTCAAAAATTCTGTCTTCTTATTATTCTCATCATAGGTATAGGTTTTGCTGAAACTTCTTACTCCATTTTCATAAGTTAAATTCTCAATGAGGTTTTTTCCTGAATCGTAAGCATAAGTTTCAACTTGTTCACCGCCGTCTTCGTAATGACGGGTTTTTTTTGCCAAAAGTCCCTGCGCATTATACTCGTATGTTTCAATCCCATCCCCGTCATTTATATTTATAATCCTTCCATGATCATCATAGGTATAGATTATCACAAAATCTTCATTTCCCTCATTGCGATATGTTTCCTTTGTTATTAATCCTTCGTCATTGTGTTCATATATGCAGGTTTCAACTTGATTACCGCGTGAAAAAATGATCGATTTGATTTTATTACCGTCATTATCATATTCAAACTCTTCACGTCCATGTTCAACAAGATTTGCATCTTTCGTTACACGCTTGCTGATCAAATAAGTACCATCTGCGGCAAATACAGGTAACGAAACTGTGGTAAAGACCATAGCAGCTGTTAATATCCCCGATAGTATTCTCTTGACTAAGTTTTTCATCCCTCTTATCCTCCTTTGTGAAAACCTTTAAAAATGAGTCATCGGGGACGGTAAAAACCGTCCCCATGACTCATTGATCAACCTAATACTACAATAACTTCATTCTGTTCCCTAAGCTTAGCTGCGGGGATAAGCTCACCGTCAATTACCTCTCCGTTAAGTGTAACTGACTTCACTCCGCTGGATACATGGTTCGGGTTCTCAACCTTAATGGAAAGGTGTGAACCGCGGAAGTTCTTTTCCATCTTCATTCCGTCCCACTCGTGAGGAATGGAAGGAGAAATAACGAGTCCTTCGGGAGTGGGTCTCATACCGCAGATACCCTCTACGCAGCCGACCATAACGGTGGAACCGGTTCCGGTGAGCCAATGTACATGAGCACGGCCTGCGAAAGGTGAACGCTTGGACTCGACGAACTGACCGTGAACATAGGGCTCGATCACACGGATCTCAGCCTTGTCATTCATGGTTGCGGGTGAGCTCTCAAGGAAGTACTCGAACGCTCTGTCACCATCTCCCATAAGGGACTCAGCCAGAATAAGCCATCCCTGCGACTGGGAGAAGATACCGCCGTTCTCCTTTGTATCGGGATTGAAGATATGCATGAGAGCACCGTCAAAGTAATGATCAACATAAGGGGGCTCGAGAAGCTTTACGCCGTAAGGTGTATTCAGGATATCATGTACGGAATCCATGGACTTCTTTGCCTGTTCCTCTGATGCAAATCCTGAAATAACAGCCCAGCTCTGAGGGTTGAGCCACATATTAGCCTCAGGATCCTTCTTTGCTCCGACGATAACACCGTTGTCTCTGATACCGCGGATGAATCTGTCCTCATCCCAGCACTTCTCGAGTGTCGCACCGAGTTTAGATTTGATATCCTCAAGATACTTGATATACTCGGTGTCATTTCTGTCGCCGGCGATCTCAAGCATCATATTGAGTGCATAATAAAGCTGGAATGCAACGAAGGTGGACTCACCCTTTGCACCCATTCTCAGGCAGTCGTTCCAGTCTGCATGAAGACCTGCGGGCATATTGTGATCTCCCATGTGATTCATGGAGAACTCGATAGCCTTCTTTAAGTGATCGTATACCGTATCCTCGCCGCCGTTAGCGTAAAGAATCTTCTCGTCGAGGAATGCAACATTTCCGCTCTCGGCGATATACTTGTAAACAGTGGGGAAGAGCCAGAGAGCATCATCCGCACGGTATGAAGGATGTCCGGTCATCTTTACCCACTCGGGATCATCGGGTGTACCTGAATTGCCGGGTACGAAATCAAATACAACAAGGGGAAGCCCAGCACCATTGTTTACCTGAGCTGAGATCATAAAGCGGATCTTTTCAAGAGCCATCTCGGGATCCATGTGAATGATACCCTGGATATCCTGTACGGTATCACGGTAGCCGTATCCGTTTCTCTCTCCACAGTAAATAAGTGAAGCAGCTCTGGACCATGTAAATGTGATAAAGCACTGATATGCATTCCAGACATTGATCATGTTGTTGAACTCATCGGAAGGAGTCTCTACCATGAAGTTCTCAAGCTTTGCATGCCAATATTTCTTTAACTCTTCTACTTCCTTATCAACAACGGTAAGATCGGCATACTTCTTAAGAAGCTCCTCAGCTTCAGCATTGTTCTTCTGTCCGAAGAGGTATGTGAATACCTTGCTCTCACCGGGTGCAAGTTCTACATCCGACTGAAGAGCGCCGCAGCAGTTTGCATTGTAGTTAAGAGTGCCGTCGCACTTTCCGTTCTCTACAGCGATAGGATTTGAATAGGTTCTGTAGGGTCCGATGAAGCTGTCAAGATTTCCGTTATAGGCATCAACCTTTGCGGTAGCGAGTCCGAAGAAACGCTCTTTGTGGTTTGACCCGGTCTCGTCTCTTCCGGAATTCTCGTTGATATGCTCAATTATCTTGTTTCCTTCGAATGATGTTCTGGAAATGAACAGAGTGTACTGAAGGTTAACCTGATCCTGATTGTAATTGCTCTCGTTGGTGAACTCGATAAAGCCGTATACGGAAAGCTTCCTGGGCTTATCTGAAGTGTTTGTCACCTTGCAGTTCCAGACTTCATAGGTTGCATCCTTCGGAACATAATAAGTGGTCTCTGAATTTATACCAGCATAATCACTGGTGATAACAGTGTAAGCTGTGCCGTGACGGCAAACATTTTTATACTGATCAAGTGGCTTTCCGACGGGCTGCCATGTTGCGGACCAATAGTCCTTGTTCTCATTGTCACGGATATAGATGTATCTTCCGGGAAGAGCCATCTGAGAATTGAAACGATATCTGGAAATACGTCCGTTTGCACCGCTCTTTACGAAGCTGTATCCTCCGGCGTTGTTTGAAATGATCGCACCGTATGCGGGTGATCCCAGATAGTTACACCAGGGTGCCGGGGTATCCGGGCGATCGATAACATACTCTTTTGCGGCAAGGTCAAAATGTCCGTACTGCATTAAAAATTCCTCCTAGTTATAATATATTCAAGGGCGTACAAATCTATTTTATTATTTCTACCCTCCATTTACAAGTGTGTAAAAGAGATAAAATAGAAAGTTATTTAGGTAGAATTTTCACAAAAGATCAAACCGCGTAATTACAACAATATTTCCCGTTTCCGAAAAGATTCCTGATATAGAAAATGTATTGTGCTATCTGATCCGGTGCCGACTCACAGTTAAAACTGTACCCCCTCCAGGTACCCTTCTTTCCGTTTTCCGGAGTGCGTACCTTGATGCCTGTTCCGCCGTAGGATTCCCAGCTTCTGAGAACCTCCGAGCAGTCATCGATAAGAATATCCCCGCGTGTGATGGATCGTCCCACCTTCTCCTCAAAAAAGGATGCTTTCTCCGTTCCGCAGGGGACATATATCCTGTTATGTTTTGCGATATGAGATACGTGCGTGTCCATCCAGAAGTCCTTGTCTGCAACAGAATGTCCGTCATCAAGCCATGCCGCGCCGTATGTTCCCACGGGGCACCCCATGAGTTTCAGAATATTAGAAGCCATGATCACATTTCTGTGAGGCTGTACGCTTCTGAAATATCCTTCCTTTTTGACTTCCTCTATATCTATCCATCTCCAGGTACTGAGTGTACCGTCCTGGTCAAAGAATACCCCGGGCTTATCCAAGAAATTAGTATTCATAAGCTATGCCTCCCAAATCTGTTTTTGACAGCTACATTGATCTGCCGCCTATACATAGTCTAACAATTTTTAAGAGGCATAAATTCCACCTAATGAAAAAAACCGTAAAACACAATTGCGTGTTTTACGGTTTATATCGGGGTGACGGGAGTCGAACCCATCGCCTCCACATCCCAAATGTGGCAGTCTACCGATGACCTACACCCCGAAAGGCAAGTTGTATTATTACATTTACCGGAGAAAATGTCAAGGCATTACATGTTGCCGAGAAGCTTATCTTTTATTACTCCGATGCATTCCCTTACCATATTTGACGGAAGGTAGATCGGATTTGAGGATGCGGCGATCCCGGTGACATGCTCTCCTCCCTGCTTGCGCGCAATGGCAGTCCCCCGAAAGACATGGAAATCATTGGTTATGATCCCGATACTGTCTCTTTTTTTATCCAGAAATTCAAAGCTGAAAAGAATATTCTCTATCGTGTTAGATGATCTGTCCTCCGCCAATATCCGGTCTTCATCAATTCCGCGGCTCACAAGATATTCCTTCATGGCGATACCTTCAGGCTTTGGCTCATTATATCCCTGACCGCCGGAACAGATCGCTATGGTCTCAGGATTCTCCGAAAGGTATTCATATGCTTTATCAAGCCTGTATTTCAGCACCACGCTGGGTCCGCTTTTTCTCACCTGTGCTCCCAGCACGATCACATAATCCAGCCCCGATTCGCCCTTCTTTGAGAAACCGCTTAAGATAAAGCCTTCTATCACAAAGAACAGACATACCCCAAAAGCCAGCAGTGTAAGAAAGATCACTTTTACAGCCCTTGGCAGCTTATCCCACAGTCTGATCCGTCTGAAGGCCTCCATCAAAAAGCAAAGAGCGCCCGCAAAGAACCACACAAGGTAAAATCTTGTTCCGCTGCCTGCCCTGTACGCTACAAAGCCGTACATAATAAAGAGTATACCGGCAGCTATCCAGAGCACTGCCGGTAATATCTTTTTTCTACTGTTTTTTGTTTTGTTTGTATTATTGATACTACTGTCTCCCAAAACCGTCATTTGGGGCTATCTGGCCCCCTCTCCCTTTCTGGCCCTCTTATTCTCGTACATTTTAATATCGGCATTTTCTGTCATGCCTTCTATGTCAAAGCATCCCTTTGACTCCGTATATCCTGCGGAAAATCTCACATCAAGTGTCATCTCATCCGCAATATCCACAGCTATATTATCCTGCTTCTTAAACACCTCGGCAATGTCTTCCCTTAAGGTCGTCTGATCCTCATAGCCATAGAGGAACAGAACGAACTCATCCCCGCCGGGTCTTGCGCAGATCCTGTTCTTTCTGCCGATGCCGCTTAATATTTCCGCTATCTTCTTAAGATACAGATCTCCCACTGCATGACCGTATCTGTCGTTTGTCTCTTTAAGGCCGTCCGCATCGATCATAAACAGAGCACAATACCCCGTCTG
This sequence comes from uncultured Lachnospiraceae bacterium, assembly GCA_902767075.1. Lineage (GTDB taxonomy): Bacteria > Bacillota > Clostridia > Lachnospirales > Lachnospiraceae > AC2028. Next base: position 2,985 of record CACXGM010000109.1, on the reverse strand, counting down.
TGCATCATCATTTTTAAGTGCATCAAGTCTGCCGTCCAGACCTCTCCTGTTGTACAGACCGGTAAGGGCATCCATATCTCTTTCCTTTTCGATACGTCTGCGTTCCAGAACCTGATCCGTAACATTGGTCAGGATTCCCACAGTCTCGCCTTCACGTCTGTTCTCCTCAAAATGAATATAAACAATATTTGAAGTGCCGTCATCCGATTTTAATGACACCTCATATACATTCTCGTTTTCATTTTTCGGATTCTTTTTAAACTCTTCCAGAGCTTTTAGGAATGTTTCTTTTTCTATTCTTCCTGACTTTGTGGGAAGCTTCAGTATCTCAGTGGTATAACTGGTATATCTGACTGAAGAAGAATTACCTATGTATTCGTATACACCGATGGCTGTTTTACTCTTGCTCAGGATATATGAAAGCTTCTCTATATTACTCAAGAGGCTTCCCACCATAACATTAATATGTCTGCTGAGTTCAAGGAATTCCTTGCTGCTGTTTACCAGGACCACTGTCTCAAGATTGCCATCGGTTATTGATCTGAGTCCTTCATTGACTTTATTTGTGGCTTTTACCACATATTTATCTATGTGTCTCGTCATGGAGACGATGAGTCCCACTGAAAGCAGAAGAATACCAAACAGGAAAACAGCGGTCGACAGCAGGATCCCTTCAAACAGCTTTGAAAAAGGAATTACATAGGCGATAATGCTTCCCTCTATTACCCGGTATGCAACAAAGCATCTTCTTCCGTTTATTACCTCATTTTCAAATAAAGACCTGCCTTCGGGGATGTCCTTATCGCTGAAATCAAATCCCATATCTCCCGTAGTTTTATCCAGTGATAACGGATCCGTTGAAGCGACAAAGTCCAGAGTCTCCTCATCAAAGGCATACAGTGAAACATCGGATCCCGTAAGAAGAATGGAGAAGATATATGAAAGATTATTCTTTTCCATGATCCTCATGATACTGACAGGGTACATTCCTATCTCAACAATAAACTCTCCATCCTCACTCCAGAGGGCAGAATACTGCACAAGCTTACCCTCCGCAGTATTTGGCATGATCTCCTGTACCAGTTCAAGAGATTTATCCTCCAGCATGGGTTTAAAAAACTGCATCTGCTCTCCCGAGTCGAAGCTATAACCGTAATATTCGGGATGGGTTCCGTTGACTATAACACCATTTTTGTCGAATATATGAATCTCATCAACCTCGGTATAACTTGCTATTTTCTTTAGCTCCGACAGGCTGTCCAAAGCTTCCTTATGATACTGGATCATATATGCGATGGTCTTTGCATTATTGATGCATGAAAGGGAGTACTCCTCCACATTCCTGCTCAGATCCTCGGAATTCCTGTCAAGTATTCTGGACATCTGAACAAATATCCTGTCTGCTTCCTTTTTGCCGGAGCTGATAGCTGTAATGGTCTGAGTACCCAGCGAAAAGAACAGAATGATGATCATTACTATGAGAGTGATCCTGCCCAGATAATTGGCAAGAATTGTCTGAAGTTGTTTTTCCTTTTTTTTCATGAATCGGTTCCTTATGAAAATTACTCAGTCAAGGTAAGCAACAGTAAAATGAACATCTCCGAACCTGTCGGTCTCCATTATCATGTATGAAGGCTTGCGCCCTTCCTGCCTGGGATAAGATAAAGACCCCGGATTAACGGCATAGACTCCGTTTTCAAATCTGACCTCAGGCTTGTGGGTATGTCCGTACATAACAACATCAAGTCCTCTGGATACACCCTCGCTGATAAGCATTTCCGGTCCCATGGAAACATGGTATCTGTGACCGTGAGTGGCCATGCATTTATACTTGCCCACCGAGAACTCCACTTCCCCCGGAAGATCTGAAAAAAAATCATTGTTTCCGGCAACCATATAAACCGGACACGGAGCCCCCTCGGAAATAGCATATTCGCTGCCCTCTATATCGCCGCAGTGGACTATAAGATCCGGCTTATGCATCTCCACAACCTTAAAATAATTATCGTTTTTCCTGTGTGTATCACTGACGATCAGTACTTTCATGCTTTAACAGTTCGCTCCTCATAAGTCTCAAAGCCTTGCCTCTGTGACTTATCTTGTTCTTTTCTTCCTCAGGGATCTCGGCAGTGGTGCATCCAAGCTCGGGTACATAAAAGATGGGATCAAATCCAAAACCGTGCTCGCCCTTTTCCTCATAGTCGATCTGCCCCTCTATGGTGGCTCTGACGCACTTTTCGGTACCATCGGGGAAAACAGCGGCTATGGCGCAGACGAATCTTGCACTTCTCTCGCTCCCCTCTTTTCCTTCGAGTCTTCTGATTATATCCGCATTTTTAACACTGTAGGGAGTGTCATGTCCGAGATATCTGGCGGAATAAATGCCCGGCTCTTTGTTAAGGGCATCCACCTCAAGTCCGGAATCGTCCGCAAGCACCAGATCGTCCGGAAGAAGCTTTGATACCTCTCTTGCCTTGATCATGGCATTCTCTTCAAATGTGGTTCCGTTCTCATCTATATCGGGATCAACACCCGCTTCTTTCATTGATACTATCTCATATCCGGAGTCTTCCATGATCTCCCGGATCTCTCGCATCTTTCCGGCATTGCCGGTTGCAAAAACAAGTCTCACCTTTCCGTTACCTCTTTAACTGCATTTATTATTCCTTCGGCAATCTTTGCCCGGTATTTCTCATCCAAAAGATAAGTCCCTTCAAGCTCATTGGTGGTATAACCGATGGTTATCTCCGCCGCAGGTATCTCCAGATCGTTCAAAATGCTGTCCTCTGCGGATGAAGTGATGGATACCGCTCTGTTTTTGGCAGATACAGCCATGTTTCGCAGGAAACACTCCGCCACAGTTCCGTTATCCAGTTCGGGTATAAAATAATTGCCATTATACCTTGCGCTCATTCCGTACTGATTAGGATCGTCACTTTGAGCGGTGTTCAGGATCAGTACCATATCACTTTCCGAATCCTGTAT